>DATARE010000297.1:0-7842 GCA_036264295.1 Micropepsaceae bacterium
CGGACATTCTTCCAATGCTGTTTCGGCAAGCTCCCTGGCGCCATCCCACAGCTTTTGAACAGCCCCCAAACGTTCGGCGATGTGACCGTTGCGGAGTTCGAGCGCGTCCCATATCGCCGTTCCCAGCACCTTTTCGGTCTCTTCCTGGGAGCTGGAAGCGACAAGGAGCCGCATCAGCGCGTCATCCGGGGAGGCCTCTCCCTTGGCGCACTGGTAAATCGCATCCTGCAAACTCCCGGACATATTCAAGTCCGGCGGAGGCAGCTCCCAGCGATGCTTTAATTGGAACATAGTGTGGAACATGGCGCTCCCCAGCCCGGTCCGGGCAATCATTCGGCGCTCAAACGCAATAGGACAGCCGTTGGTTCCCAGCACGGGTCCCAAAGCCCAATCCGGTAACCTATTGGGACTCCGGATCGATCTCCAATGCCTGCATAACCCGGCTATGCATGTTGTAAAAGCCGATAAGCACTGTCAGCTCCACGATGCCGCGCTCATCAAAATGGTGCTCCAGACCGGCAAAGGTCTCATCCTTTACCTGAATGTCGCGGGTCATGGCGTCGGCATAGCCAAGCGCCGCCCGCTCGCGCGGGGCAAACAGGGTGGAAACCTCCCAATTCTTCAGGGCTTCGCATTCTTCGAGCGTCAGGCCTTCTTGAAGGGCGAGGGCCGGCACGTGCTGCTTCACAATATAGGCCACGCGCGTCAGGTACCCGAGGCGGATGATCACCAGCTCACGCAGCCGTCCGTCGAGCCCAGTCTTCCAGCGCACAGCGTTATTGTGTGCAAACCACGTCTCCGCTAGAGCTGGACTGTGCAGAAGCAATTTGTAAACGTTGATCAGGCGGCCGCGGCGCGCGCCCCGAATTCGCCCGATAAGATCTGCGAGCTCAGGATGATTTTCTTCTTCGATTTTGGAAATACGCGCCATATGTGCCGTTGTTCCGGGTGCGCTCTCTGATGCGCATCCTAGTGGAGAGCGATCACTTTCTCAAAATTCTGCCGGTCATCCTCGATCCCAAGGCCTCTTCCGAGCATACCCAGGCGGTGACGGACTTCTTCGCCCATGACATTCCCGATTTTCTCGGCTGGTGCGAGAAATTCCGGACCGAGATACCCGGACTCTATCCGGCGGAGGTGGATTTCGCAGCGGATCAGGCGGAGCTGCAGAAGAAATTGCCGGATGCCGATGCCGTGATCCTGGAAAGCCTCAAATTGGATCGTGATGCGGTGGGCAAACTCAAGGCCAGCGCAATCGTCCACAAATTCGGCGGGCTCACCTCCAACATCGATATTGATGCTTGCGAACGCCGCCGCATTCCCGTCTTCGCTGTTCCCAGACAAGGCAATATCGCGGTGGCCGAGCAGGCTTTTGCGCTGATGATCGCGCTTGCCAAAGACATCAGCCGCTACAATGGCGTGGTGACGGAAGTCGATCTCGCCGCCAAGGGGCATGCGATTCGTCCCTACGACCGCCGCTACACGGGCGGCTCGAATTACGCCCGCATCCAGGGGCTGCGCACGCTTTCCGGCGCGACGCTCGGCATCGTCGGGCTCGGCGAAGTCGGCCGCGAAGTGGCAAAACGGGCCGCCGCCTTCGGCATGATCCTCCTCTATCATCAGCGCAGCCCTCTTGCTGCGGCGGAGGAACTGACCCTGGGGGCGCGCTTTGCCGCTCTTGAGGCGCTGATGTCCCAATCCGATTACGTGCTGGTGCAATTGCCGCTGAACGATTCGACGCGCGGCATCATCGGCAAGGCCGCACTGCGGACCGTCAAACCCGGAGCGATGCTCATCAATACGGCGCGTGCGGATCTGGTCGACCGAGAGGCTTTGATCGAAGCCCTGGATGCGGGCCGGCTTGCCGGGGTCGCCATGGATGTCGGTTATGCCGAACCCTGGTCACCCAGCGACCCTTTGCTGAAGTACAAGGACGGGCGCGTCATTGCGATGCCGCACACGGCGGTGGGAGATCGCAAGGTCGGCTTGGCGGATTTGAAGACCATGTGCCTGAATATCTGGCGCATCCTCGACAATCGCCGGACAGGCCGCCGGCGGTAGGTGCATTTCCCAAGAAATAAATGTTGTTTAAGGCGCGAAGCCGATTATCTTACGCAACCCTGAGAATCCGCGACCGAGAGCCTCTCCGACTTTGAAATCTTCCCCATCAACTGCACTGGCGGACAACTCCGTTCACGTCACGGCGTTCACGATTCTTTTCGCCATCAGTCTCTGTCATTTGCTTAACGACATGATGCAGTCGCTGCTGGCTGCGCTGTATCCCAGTCTGAAAGCGCGGCTTGAGCTGAATTTTGCGCAAGTGGGATTAATCACGGCGACCTATCAGTTCACCGCGTCTCTGCTTCAGCCTGTGGTCGGGATGTACAGCGACAAGCGCGCCATCCCATTCTCGTTGCCGGTCGGCATGATGTTCACGCTGGTGGGCTTGCTTGTTTTGTCCGTCAGCGGCACATACGCGCTGCTTCTCGGCGCCTCATTGCTGGTGGGACTCGGCTCGGCGGTGTTTCATCCCGAATCGGCGCGGGTGGCACGTATGGCCTCGGGCGGACGCTACGGCCTCGCGCAATCGCTGTTTCAGGTTGGCGGAAATTTCGGCCAGGCTTTGGGGCCGTTGGCCGCAGCAGCGGTGGTGCTCAATTTCGGACAGGCTTCCGTCGCCTGGTTCGCGTTCATGGCACTGACCGCCGTCATTATCCTTTACAATGTCGGCATCTGGTACAAGCACCACGGCATTGCGCGCATCAAAGCAAGCGCAAAGCTTCACCGCGTGCCGGATTTGTCGCGGGGACAGGTCGGGGGCGCGATCCTGGTGCTGCTGGCGCTCATCTTTTCCAAGCAGATCTATTTTTCCGCCATCGCGTCCTATTACACATTTTACTTGATCCACCATTTCGGGGTGTCGCTGCGGGCGGCGCAGCTTTATCTATTTCTGTTTCTGGCGCCCGTGGCCGTCGGCACGCTCATCGGCGGCATGGTCGGGGACCGGATCGGCCGCAAATATGTCATCTGGTTTTCGGTGTTGGGCGCGCTGCCTTTCTCGCTGCTGCTTCCCTATATGAATCTGTTCTGGACCGGCGTGCTTTCGGTGTTCATCGGTTTCACGTTATCATCGGCATTCCCCGCCATCGTGGTTTATGCGCAGGAACTTGTGCCCGGAAAGATCGGGACCATCTCCGGCCTGTTTTTCGGTTTCGCCTTTGGGCTTTCGGGATTGGGTGCGGCAGCACTAGGCTGGATCGCCGACCGGACGAGCGTCGAGTTCATTTATGTTCTCTGCTCTTATCTTCCGGCGCTGGGTCTGTTGGCGGCGCTGCTGCCTGATCTCAACACCGCGCCGAAAATGCCGCTGGTTCCGGCCACCGCCAAAGAGTGAACGTTGCCGCATTCCGGGTACCGCGGTATCGTTCAATTGCGGGGACATCGCAAAGGGCCGGTATTCGATGACAGCGGGAGCCTGCGGTGACGCATTCCGCAAACGCATCAAGTTGGTCCTGCTCGCTGGTGCGATGGCGGCATTCGCCGCATTTCCTGCGCCCGCCGCGCCCGCTGGCCCGGTTGAAGTCGACCTGAAGCTTGTCATCGCGACCGACGTATCGCTCAGCATCAAGGATGAAGAGGCCGCACTTCAGCGCCGCGGGACGGCGGACGTGTTTCTCGATCCTGACGTGGTGAAGGCGATTCAGAGCGGCGCATTCGGACGCATCGCGGTGGCCCTGCTCGATTGGTCAGCCACGCGTTTGGACCGAGTGGTGCTCGATTGGACCATCGTTCAGGACAAGGCGAGTGCCGCCGCGCTCGCGGAGAAAATCCGCAACATCCCACGCACACCCGGTACCCGCACCTCGATCAGCGGGGCCTTGGAACGCGCCTTTCTGATGCTCAATGAAAGCGACAATGACATCGTCGCGACGCGCAAGGTTGTCGATGTTTCCGGGGATGGCCCGAACAATGACGGCTTCTCTCTTCAGCGCATGCACGACATGACGGCCGACAACGGAATCACGGTCAACGGCCTTCCCATCATGGACGAAAGCTCCGAGGGCTATTACCCCGATCTCGACAAATATTACGCCGCTTGCGTCGTCGCCGGAAAAAACGCGGTCGCGGTGGTGGTTCGAAAATACAAGGATTTTGGCCTTGCCATGCGGCACAAGCTGGTTTTGGAGGTTTCGCAGAACGAAAGCCAGATCAGACAGACGTTGCAGCAGCTCCGGCCAAACTCTCTGCTGAAACAGGCGGCGGCCGCCGAAAATGGTCCGGCGGTGCTGCGCCCCGCAAAAACCTATCCGGGCGGCTGCGACAAATATGGCGGATATGGCGGCTGAAACGCTACGCTGCGGCGCTGCGTGTACGTCCGAATCGCACAATGCAGCACGTCCCCGGCGCTGCATTTGTCACCTCCAAAGTCCCGGCCAGTTGGCGCGCAAGCCCGCTCACCAAGCCAAGTCCCGAAGCCCGGCGCGCTGATTCCTGGAATTCGAAACCGGGACCGTCGTCACTGACGGTCAGCACCCATTCTGCGTCTTCCTTGATCAGGCCGATCTTGACGGCCACGCGATTTCGTTCGCCCCGGCCATGCGTCACCGCATTGGTGACAAGCTCATTGACGATGAGTGCAAGGGGAACAGCCGCGTCGTTCGACAGCACGCCGGAGGCAGCTGTGATCGCGATATCCGCATGACGGCCAAATGCCCGGTTTGCGTTGCCGCAAAGCGATTCCAGGAAAGGCTGAACCTCGAATTGCAGCGGGTTCGCGGAATACATGCCCTGCTGCGCCGCGGCCATGGCGCCGACCCGGCGCACCGCATCGCCAAGCGCCTTGCGGGCTTCGGAACTCGACGCCTCCCGTTCCGCGGCACCCAGCAGCGACTGCATCATCTGCATGTTGTTCTTCACACGATGATGAAGTTCCTTCATCATTGTACGGACTTTTGTCTCGGCCTGGGCGCGGTCGCTGATATCGACCAGCATGTTCACGGCGCCGATCAGCTTTCCCGTCCTGTCACAAATGGGCGTGGGGAAAGGAAGAAACGGCACGCGCGTTCCATCGGGCCGCTCGGCAACCGCTTCGATGCCGCGCACCGGACGATTCTCGCGCAGGGCAACCGCCATAGGGCATTGATCGTGCGGCATCGGTGTGCCGTCGGGGAGAAAGAGGCGCCAGGTCACACACCATTCATCTGAGCCCAATTTGGGTTCACGGCCGGCGAGCTCTATTGCGGCTTTGTTGTAGAAGGTGATCCGGCCCTGCGCATCAGTGGTGTAGACCGCCGCCGGCAATGCTTCGAGCACCTCGCGGAAATGTCCATCCGTGCCGAAAAGTGCCAGCCCATCCGCAAAATGCTCCATTAATTCGATGGTGCGCTGGTCGCTCCTGCTCGCATCCAATGGAAGAGTAACCTGATTCATCTGCCTCTCACGCGGCGCGACACAATTGGCCACTATAGGCGTCCTTCTCGCCTATCCCAAGAGCCAAGCGAAATTTTGAATTATCGGCAGATCGAAAGGGTCAGTCGCCAAGCAACGTCGTCTTGGCTGTGGGTACGGCAGAATCTCGCCCTGTCACGTAATCATTCGGCACAGACATCCTCGATAAAAACGCCCTTGGCGCGGTTGTGAACCACGAAACCCGACCAGGGCATGGTGAAAGTTCCAGGATCGTCCACCGTGAAATCCACGCGCGGCACCTTTCCCTTGTAGCTGCGGTGCAGTGGCACAAACCAGATGGACTGCGACATTGTTCCTCCGAGAGCGCTGCTCAGAAATCGGGCTTGTTCGCCACCGGAATCGATGTGTCCTTGCCAGCATAATATTCGCGCGTGTTTTCTGCGCAGACACTTTCCGCCCAATCGAGCAGCGGCCGGCGATAGGTGACCGTGCCCGACCAGGTGCCGTTCAGCATGCCGGGATCTTCGACAATCACCGTAAGCTGCAAACCTTTGTCCTGGTGCTCCGGGTCGATCTCGACACCGTCGCCATTCAGCCCGGCGACCACCCCATTCTCGGCCTCGCCGCGTTCGGCAAAAGCTTTCGCCGCTGCCGCATCGACGAGGCGAAATCGCTCGATCACATGAAGCTGGTTGCTGAACGGCGTGCCCATCATATCGGTCATCGGGAAGGGCCCCTGCTTAATGCCGATCGTGTCGATCACCAGCGTGTCGCCTTCGTAGTGGCCGACGGAATCGCCATACCAAGACGGCTTCAGATTCGCCGGGTGCTTCGCGTTCAAACGTACATAGCGAAACTGATGGTCGAACATGGTGAGGATGATCACCCGGTCCTTCAACTGAACCAGCTGAATCTCCTGATTGTTCGACGCAATGTAGGGCGGCGGATAGGGCAGACATTGATTGGAAGGCTGAGGAAAGGCTTCGTTCCTGCGGCCCCATTCTGCAAGCCTCCGCACAACTTCGGCCGCTTGGGGCTTAAGGATGGGGTCTTTGTCATCTCCCGCGAGCAAGCTCAGGTTGGACGCGCCATTGGCGCGCTTGTTGAGATTGGCCAACGGACCGTGGCCCGTTGCGGGGCTTTCGAAACCGAGCGACGTGCGCGCCCAGAAGCCGGAAAAATCCGGCGTCGCATTGTCTGCGGCATGCGCAGAAACGGCCAGCAATGAGCCGCCCAACAGGCCCGCAACGAGTCGAAAACACTTCATTCCCCATTCCCTTTCAAAAGCTTCACGTCTTTAGAAGTCCGGTTTATCGGCATGCGGCACGGTCGTGGTCGCGCCAGTGTAATATGCGTTGGTGTTCTCGGCGCACGCAATCTCGCCCCATTCGCTTCCCGAACGCCGATACGTCACTGCGCTGGACCAGGACGTCGTAAATATCGCCGGGTCCTCCACCGTGAAGCGGACCTCTAAGCCTTTGCCCTTGTAGTTGAAATCCACATAAACGGGCTCGGTGGTGGGGCGGCCATATTCACGTTCGCTGCGCTCGATCGCCTTTTGGGCGGCTTCGCCATCGATCAGGCGATAACGCTCGATCACATGCAGAGCTTCGCTATATGGCGTGCCGTACAGGTCGATCATGCCGCTTGGCCGGGTTTTGAACCCGACCGTATCGATGACCAGCGTATCGCCTTCGTAATGGCCGACGGAATCGCCCTGATAGCTCGGAATGACGTGAACCGGATGGGACGCGTTCAGACGGACCTGCCGGAACTGATGATCCTGGATGTACAGAATGGTGATGCGGTCTTTTTCCTGCAGCATCTGCATTTGGGCGATGCGCAGGACATAGGGCGGGGGCAAAGGCCGGCACTCATTAGAAAGGTCCGGATAGGATTTGCTGGCCAACGAAATCTGGCCGTGCTGTTTCACCACCGCTGCGGCGCCCGGTTTGAGAATGGGATTGTTGTAATCGCCGACCAGTTTGAAGGCATCGCTTGTGCCATTGGGACGGCGCGCGAGATTTCGCAGCGGACCGGGGCCGGAGGCCGCGAGATCATAGCCAAAAGTCGTCCGCGCCCAGATGCCCGAAAAATCAGGCGGGGCGGCTTTGTCCGCGGCGTGGCCTGACGTGACACCCATCGAGCCGAATACCAAACCAAGCACCAGCCGCAATGAAATCATCGCAACGGCTCCCCCTCAGAAATCCGCCTTTTTGGCCTGCGGCACGTCGGTCTCCGCGCCCTTGTAATATTCGTGGATATTTTCGGCGCAGACATTTTCCACCCATTCGGCTCCGGCCTTGCGATAGGTGGCGGCGCCCGACCATTTGGTGGTGAAGAAATTCGGATCTTCGACAGTGAACGTCACCTGCAAGCCCTTGCCCTTGTAATTCGGATCGATAGCGGCGGCCTGCGTAGTCGCGACATCGC
>DATARE010000299.1:0-2761 GCA_036264295.1 Micropepsaceae bacterium
TCGCTCATGACTTCCCAACCCGATGTGGGCGGGCACTTCGGCACTTACGGCGGACGTTATGCGCCCGAAGTGTTGATGGCCCCCCTCGAAGAGATCGAACAGACTTACGCCGAAGCTCGCAAGGACCCGGCGTTTCACGAGGAATTGCAGGAACTCCTCACCACCTATGCGGGGCGGCCCACCCCTCTTTACCTGGCGCGGCGTCTCTCGGGCATAGCCGGCGTGAAAATCTACATCAAACGTGAGGATCTGCTTCACACCGGTGCGCATAAGATCAACAACTGCCTTGGTCAGGCGCTCCTCGCCCGTCGCATGGGCAAGCGCCGCATCATAGCGGAAACGGGGGCGGGGCAGCACGGCGTCGCCACCGCCACCGTCTGCGCGTTGTTCGGTCTCGATTGCACTGTCTACATGGGTGAGGAGGACATGCGCCGGCAGCGTCTGAACGTCTTCCGCATGCGGCTGCTGGGCGCGAATGTGGTCGGTGTCACGAACGGCAGCCGGACTCTCAAAGACGCCATCAGCGAGGCCATGCGGGATTGGGTCACCAACGTCGCGACCACGCATTATCTGCTCGGCTCGGCGCTTGGCCCGCATCCCTATCCGACGATGGTGCGCGACTTTCACCGCGTGATAGGCCTCGAAGCGCGGCGGCAGATTCTGGAAAAGGAAGGCCGTCTGCCGGATGCCGTGTTCGCCTGTGTCGGCGGGGGCAGCAACGCGATCGGCATTTTCCATCCCTTCGTCGAGGATGAAAGCGTGAAGCTCATCGGAGTCGAGGCTGGAGGACGCGGGCCGACGCTGGGGGAGCATGCGGCGCGATTTGCCGGGGGATTCCCGGGCGTGCTCCACGGGTCGAGAAGCTACATCCTGCAGGACGAAAATGGGCAGATTTCCGCCACGCATTCCGTTTCCGCGGGTCTCGATTACGCCTCGGTGGGCCCGGAGCACGCCTGGCTGCACGATCGCGGCCGTGCTGAATACTGCTCCTGCTGCGACAAAGAAGCGCTCGCCGCGGCGAAGATGTTGAGCCGGACCGAAGGCATCATCCCGGCGCTCGAATCCGCTCACGCGGTAGCCGAAGCCATCCGCCGCGCGCCGGTATCGCAAGGCCAGACGTTCATCGTGAATCTCTCCGGCCGCGGGGATAAAGACGTCGACATCTATCGCGAGAACTTCAAAGAATTGGATGAGGCGTGACCCGCATAGCCCGCCTCTTTGAAACGCTGAAGCGGGAACACCGCTGCGGGATGATCGCCTACCTCACGGCGGGCGATCCTTCGCCCGAAGCCACGCCCCATTTCATCGAAGCTCTGGAGCGCGGCGGCGCCGATCTGATCGAACTGGGCGTTCCTTTTTCCGATCCGATAGCGGATGGGCCCGTGATCCAGCAGGCCGGCGACCGGGCCCTTGCGGCCGGTACCACGCTTGCCAGGGTTCTGGATATCGCGTCCACGGTGCGCATGCGATCGGAAATTCCGCTGTTGCTTTTTACGTATCTGAACCCGGTGCTGCGCTACGGTTTCGAGAAGCTGGCGCGCGATGCTAAAGCAGCCGGAATCGACGGTTGCCTGCTCACGGACGCCAGTGTTGAAGAAGCCGGGGAATACGTCAAAGTGATGCGCGAGGCCGGGCTCGATACCGTATTCCTCGCGGCACCTACGTCGACTGAGCGCCGGCTCAAACTGGTCGCGGAATATTCCAGCGGGTTTGTCTACCTCGTATCCCGAACCGGCATCACCGGCGAACAGCAGACCATCGCCGATTCCGCCCTGCCGCTCATTCAACGGATGCGGTCCCATACCAGTCTTCCCCTTGCGATGGGCTTCGGCGTTTCGAAGCCCGAGCACGTGGCGGCGCTTGCGGGACATGTGGAAGCGGTTGTGGTGGGCAGCGCGATCGTGCGCCAGATCGAGCGGGATCCCTCGTTACTGGAAGCGTTCATGCGCGATCTGACCCGCCCGCTCGCTTCCGCAAAACCACACGCGGCGCTGCTTTGATGCGTACCAGGATATCTTGAATTTCGATGCCTGCCGACGCCACCGATCAGACCGACGCCATGGGCGCTCTTGCCCGCTGCCGCGAACGGATTGACGAAATCGACCGGCGGCTGGTCGCGCTGCTCAATGAAAGAACTTCCATCGTGGAAGAGATCGGCCGCATCAAGAAGGAAGCCAATCTAGGCATCTACGAACCAAAGCGCGAGAGCCAGGTGTTCGATAACATTACCTCGCACAATGGCGGCCCATTGACCGCCGATGGGGTGAAACGCATTTTCGAGCGGATTATCGACGAAATGCGCCGCGTTCAGAAGGACCGCATGGTGGCCGCGACACAGGAAGCGAAAGACTAATTCAATAATGCTTGTCGTCATGCAGCAGGACGCCTCCGAGGCACAGATAGAGAAGATCATCGCCCGCCTGGTGGAAGACGGATTCGATGTTCATCGTTCGACGGGTGTGATCCACACCGTTCTCGGAGGAGTTGGGGGCCGGGAGGATTTCGACACGGGTGTAGTCGCCTTGATGGATGGCGTCAAAGAAGTCCACCGCATCATCTCGCCCTATAAGCTTGCGAGCCGCGCCTTCCGGCCGGCGGGAACCATCGTGAAGATTCGGGACGTTGAGATCGGCGGCCCCAAAATTGTTGTAATGGCTGGGCCGTGCAGCGTCGAAAGCCATGACCAGATCGAGCGTGCCGCGGACATAGTGGCCGACGGCGGGGCCAGCGTGATTCGCGGAGGAGCCTTCAAGCCCAGATC
>DATARE010000328.1:0-6697 GCA_036264295.1 Micropepsaceae bacterium
CGGACATGGGGTCCGCGCGAATAGAGGATCGTCACCTCTTTGGGCGTTTGCAGGAAATAGGCCGGCTCTGCGGTAAACAGCATCATGCCCGGTACGCCGCCCGGCCAGCACCGGCCCATGGCTTCGAACGCTGTCTTGCCACCAAGAATTTCCGCATTGGTCTTGCGCATCCGCTCGGCGGCCCAAGGCTGCAACACCGGATTGTTGGCATCGCCGATGGGTGGGAGGTTTTGAAAATTGCACTTCGCCAGAATGCGATTGCCGCAATAGGGGTGCGCGGGATCGTTGGTTATCGGAACGTATTTTTCTCCCGGAACGGGCAGGAACTCCACACCATTGGAGGCCCAGCCCATATTGTTCGACGAAAAATCCGGGATGCCTGACGGGAAACGGGGTGCGGCCGTGTCGGCGGCGAACGCAATGCCGGCAACACAGACACCGAACGCGCCTATGACAAGACCCGCTGCGGAAATTCGGTTGGCCCTGGAAGCAAACTGCGCCATGTCACACACCTTCCATTCAAGCAAACAACCAGCCTATCGGCCAGCCGCACGCGCCGCATTGGCGGCGCGGGCTTCTTTTACGCCTTTGATATTGGAAATATCGCGATGCGGCTCGCCGCAAATATATTCCATCAGCCGCATGCCATCGTGATTGTCGTAAACGAAGCGAGCCTGCCAATCCCGCGTGTAGTAGACGGGATCGTGGAGGGTGATCACGTCTTCGAGCTGCTTGCCGCCATTGATCTTGCGCACGCGTTCCGTGGTCATCATCTGATCGCTGTGCGGCACGCCGGTGGCATCGATGAAGGTGCTTTCGTTAAAGCCGCCGCTTTCGATCACCAATGTGTCGCCATCCCAATGACCGGCGGAATGGCCGTTCCAGAACGGCAGCACCGACAATTTGTCGAGGCTGTCGAGCGGCTTCACCATCGAAATGCCGCGGATCATGGTGTTCTGTTCGTAAACCCAGCTCATCTGCCCGGGAGGGGCCACGATGATCTGGAACGGATAGGGCGTGGCGAGCGTGCGCGGCAATCCGTCAGGCGTGCAATAAACCCGGGCCCGGTCAATGATCGAGCCGTCTTTCAAACCCGCTTGGTTTTCGGCGTATTTCTTCTTGCCCGCATCGTTCAGCGGCACATCCCCGCCGCCGGCCAGATACGTCTTGATCGACGGGCTGTAGCTGGACGCCCACCAAATCCCCGTCACATCGCCGGACGCGGGCGCTGCCGCCGCCAATGAGGGGACAGCGATAAGCAGCGCCAGCACCGCTGCTCTTGCATCAGGCCGAACGGTGCGGTTCATCGAATCCTCGCGATCAAAACCGGTCATTCGTCCATTTCTGGATGTAGTCGAACAGGTTCTTGGCCGAGTTTGAATATTGTCCCGGCGTCTTCTCGCATTCCTTGCACGGGACGTAGCCATGCAGCGCGCCCTCGATGACAATGTAATCCTTATCCTTGGCGGCGGACATGTCGTACATCAATTCCTGATCGCGGATGAAATGGAATGCGCCCATGGCAGCGATCAAGGTCGGGACCTTGATCGACTGCACGGCGCACATGGTGGAATTGTTGGTGGAGCACCAATCGATGCCATCGAGCGAATTGGTCGATTTCACGGCGTTGGCGCTGATGAAGGATTTCAGCGTGAAGATCTTGGTGCCCGTATCGAAGGCGCGGTTGGCCTTCGCATTGCCGGGCTCCGGCACAGCCACGCTGTGCGTAACCTGCATGACGATGCTGCCGTCGTTCTTCAGCAATTTCTCCGGCCGCGCCGTGCTCATGAGCTCCGGAATGCTCGGGTCCAACGAATTGAGATCGGCATTGCCCAATCCGGCGCCGGAAAACCCGCTGCCAGGAATCGCCACGATATCATCGTCCGGGTACGGATAGGTTCCAGCCTTGATGCGCTCCATTTTCGCCTGCGCCATGGCGATGTGGTCGTTCATGGCTTTGGATTGGGCGGCGAAGTAACGGGTCTGGAATTCCTTGGAATAATGCGAAGCCCCTTCCGGGTTGTAGCCATTGGCGGGGCTGAAGGGATCGAGCTCGGGAATGACTTTCAGCGTGCCGTCTTTCTCGGTCACGATGGAGGGGTTAAGGCCGCGCAGCGACTGCACGCCATTTCCCGGATGCGCATCGGGAAACACGATCCCGTCCGCCGGTTTCCAGCCCGCCATGTTGCCGGTGCATTGCACGAGCTTGTTGGCCCCTTTGCACCAATCGGGCCCGGCCTCGGCCACGGCCTCGTAATAGCTCATCAGAGGCGAGCCGCCGCTGTGGCCGAGCAAAATCACTTTGGTGATGCCGGGAAGCGAACGCACATAATCGACCGTGGTTTTGACATCGAAGGCGATATCTTCCCAACGCACGGCCGCTTCGTTGTTGACGAAACGCGTATTCCAGCACAGCGCCAGGAAGCCGCGCTTCGCCAATTCCTTGCAGGCGATATTGTTGAGATTGTTTCCGGTGCGATGTGAGACCAGGAATGCGACATGGGGCGCCGGCCCGCTGTCCGGCTTGTAGAGCGCGGCACTGACGCGCCCCAGCGGAATGAACTCCGGATGGCTTTGTGCAAACGCGCTTGCCGGAAATGCAAAAGCTCCGGCCAATGCCAAACTGCACGCTTGCAGAATCCGTTTGATCCTCATGTCGCACTCCCATTCAACATTTCGCACCGGCCGTTTAGGGCATCGTATACCGCACGCCCAACTTAAAGAAGCGCCCGACCACGTCATAATTGCTGACATACCACCAGATGATGGGCGGGTCCTTGTCGAGCAAATTGTCGATGTTGAAATAAACTTGCAGGTCCTGCCCGTCCGGTTCCTGGATCACATCGTAGGCGAGGTGCAGATTGAAGGTGATCGCGGCCGGCCAGATGTTCTGGTTGATGCTGAGAGGATTGCTCGTGCTGAAATTCCGGTCGTCCGGCCCGATATTCGTGGTGGCGTATTTGATCGGCGAATAATACCGCATCTGAAGATTGGCGGTCAGGCGTTCCAGATTGTAGGTGAAATTGACGTTCCAAGACCAACGCGGTGCGGTGGTCGTATCGGCTTGGTTGATGCTGATGACAGAACCGTCGCTCTGGGCCTGGATGACCCTTTGCTCGTTGATGTAGGAGCCGAGCGCCGAGAGGTCGAACGAGCCCGGCACGCCAATCGAATCGAGCACGAAATGTTCGCTGAGGTTGAAGTCCCACCCGTCTTGGATTTCCGAATTCAAATTCACCGAGAACAGATGCAACGTCGTGATTCCGAAGGCGGTGCTGATATCGGGGCCGGGGGTGTGGGTTCCGTTCGTGAAGGTGATTTGATTGCAGAAATCCTGCAAGTGCAGCAGCAGACAGCGGTTGACGACGTCCGGCCCATTGACGGCCGCAATCTGTCCCGAAATCCGGATGCGATAATAATCGACGGACGCCCGGAAGCCGGAGAGAAAATCATAGGTCGGTTGGAACACGATGCCGGCGGTTGTGTTCTCGGCAAATTCCGGTTTGAGATTCGGATTGCCTGTCGTGAGAATATTGCTGACGCGCTGAGAAATGCCGCTGATCGGGTTCTGCACATTGGTGGCTGAAGAAACCGGCAGCGGATTCAGTTCGGTGAAGTTCGGCGCGCGAATATCCTGCGAACGGGTGGCGCGCAGGCGGATCATGTCGTTGATGTCCCAGGTGCCGCCATATTTCCACGTCGTCACCCCGCCGGTGATGCTGTAATCGGTGTAACGGGCGGCGCCGTTCAAATCGACGGATTTCGCAAAAGGAAGATCCTTGACGACGGGAACGCCGACTTCGCCATAGGCTTCCCACGTATCCTGGTCGATGAAGAAGGTTGGCGGATTGCGGGTTTGATAAAGTCCTGCTGCCGCCGGCGGGCTGCCGAGCTGGTTGTAGCTGTTGCGCCGCCAATTGGCGCCGACCGCCAGATCGATCGGTCCAGCGGGAAGGGTATAGGGTGAGCCGCGCAGATCGGCGTTGAACATGTATTGACGGATATTCGCTTTCGATCCATCGACTCCGTCGGGCGCATTGGTGATGTAATTGAGGGATCCAGCGGACGGAACACCGAACGGATTATAGGGTTGGCAACCCGGATAGGCCTGTGCCGCGATTTGCGCGGTCGTCAATGTGGGGTTCTTGAACGGAACGGGGTTGGTTGCGGCGGGCCCGCAAACCGGCGTGCCATTCGCATCTTTCACCACATAGGCCGCCGAATCCAAATTCGCGACGAGCTCCACATTGGAGAATGCTTGCCAGACGACCGCGCGGCCGGCGCTGCCCTGAAGGTCCCAGTTCCAATCATTGAAGATGCTGCCCTTCACGCCGAAGAAGGACTGCAGCAATGTATTTTTGTTGTTGGCGGTGTTTCCCGTTCCCATCCCGTCCAAATTTTCTTTGGCAAGCGTGATGGAATTGATGTGATTGGCCGTCATCACCGCCTGGATGCTTGGCGGTATGTAGGGATTTCCCGAAAGCACGGTTAAGACGATCGGAAATGGCGAGCCCTGCGAGGGATCGTTGCTTTCGAGCTGGCCGTAATTGACCGTTGCGTAAGCATTGATGTCCGGCGTGATGTCGTATTCGATCCGTGCCAAACCAGCCGAACGTTGATAGGGCGGAGAAAGCTGCCGGTTCAGACTGCTGACGCCGTAATTGCCGGTGCCCACCATATAGGACCCGCCCACAATGGATCCGAAGGGAAAATTGTAGGGCGTTCCGTTGGCGGTGAACGAGACATTCACCGGACATCCCGGCGCCGGTGAACAACCGGTGATCAGTCCACCCTGGGTGCCGTTGTCGATCTCCGCATGATTGGTCAGAAGATTGGCGGGCAGCAGCGGTTTTCCATCGGGCCCGAGCGCTCTGTTGACCGGCAACGCAACCAGCCCGGGCTCGTTTCTTCCCCATGCCCGCGCATACATGTTGACGGTGCCGTATTGCTTGGCGAATTCGCCGCCGATGATGAAATGACCTTTGCCGCCCGCAAATGCCGTGCCATAGGCGGCGCTGCCGATGAATTGGTTTTCATCGCCGCGTTGGGACGTTCCATATTGCGTATTGCTGGTAAAACCTTCCAGCCGGTCCTTCAGGATGAAATTGACAACGCCGGCGACGGCGTCCGAGCCATAGCTCGCCGAAGCGCCGCTGGTGACCACTTCGAAGCGGTCGAGCAGGCTCGACGGAATCATGTCGGTGTCGAAATTGTTGGTCGGGTTGATCGGCGTGGGGCGCTGACCATTGATCAGCACCAGCGTGTCGTTGGCGCCGAGGCCGCGCAGATTCGGCAGGCTTTGCGCGGCGGCGATAATACCGTTGGTATTGCGCGTGAGCCCCTGGCCGGTTTGTGCGAAAGGAAGTTCTTCGATCAGGGTGCCGATACCCGTCAGCGATCGCGTCTCGACTTGGACGGCGCCGATCTGCGTTACCGGTGTGGGCGCTTCAAAATTCGCGTTCCCGAGAAGCGAACCGGTGATGAGCACTTGCTCAGGTGCCGCGGGCGCAGCGGGTGGTGGATTTTGTGCATACGCGGTGTGACTGCTTATAATTCCCAGCGCAGACACGCCAAGATACCAACGGCCTTTCCTCGATACGGACATGGGACCCCTCCCTGCTCATTTTTGAGCTGTTGAATTTATGATTTTGGCTTTGCTACCCCCGACAGATGGAATTTTTTCAGCTTGGCCCCGTGAACAAGGCCGGTCAACGCGCGGTACTTATGACAATTCAAAAACAGCCCATTTAGATATTAAATATCTGACAGAACTGTACCGGCGGGCGGTATCCGCAGCAGCGTGCGCAAGAGAACGCGCGTGCTAGGGCTTGAACCCCTTCGGGATGGCATCCACTTCCGCAGGATTGAGCCGGGTCATCGACCGAACGGCGCATTGCTCCGGGGCTTCACCGGTTTGCTCGGTCACGCGAAGATCCCAATCGAGGGGCGAACAAATGGTGCTCTTTCCGCGGGAGCTGTTGATCAGATGCGCGCCCGGCGATTGCAGCCTGCGGCACTGTCCGGCCAGGTCGAGGCGGTAATAATGGTCCGGCCTGACCCGGATATAGACCGTGGCGGGATCGGGCGAGCGCCAATTCTGGAAATCATCGCGGAAGAAACAATCTTGCTTGTGCGAAGCATCGCCAGGCTGAGCGTGCGCCGGAAGCAGGCCAAGAACCACCGCAAGAAGACCCACAAGAACTGGCCGCGCACGTGCCATGGGAGCCGCTCCGTTTGCCTCGAGCCGGGAACGCGCGTACCGGCGGTTTGCGCCCGCCTCGACCGAAACGTGATAATAACAGCGGCGCTGCGAAGCGTCATCGGGCGCTCGCGGCTGCAAAGCGAGAGCGTGGCATTGGAGCGGCAGCGGCGTGGCTTGGGCGATTGCTCCCCGGCGGACCAGGCCTGCGTGAAAGCGGGATATCGGGCGGAGTCGCCGGCCTATACGCTCTGTCGCGCGGAGGCTTCATCGCGTGGCGAGCAGAAATGCTATTTCACCGGCCCCGCGAGCGGGCGCCCGGCGCGCTCGCTCGCGAATGCCGATCTGATCTGTTCCGGGCCGGCGAAATGAAGGCTCTTCCTGGGTGCGCCGCCTGTAGCCCGCACCCGGGAAATGCTATGATGGCGCGCGGCTGGGGGCGCCGGGGATGGGCAAGGGCTTCAGAGGGAAACGTCGTCATTCGCTGACGCGCGGTGT
>DATARE010000330.1:0-6829 GCA_036264295.1 Micropepsaceae bacterium
TCATCACCTTCGAGAAGGACAAGATGACATTGCGGGTACCGACCGCGAAAGCGAAGGCGGTCGGCATGCGGAAGCTTTCTTCGCCCGACGTCGTCGCCACGGCCCTGAACACGCTGAAAGGCCGCGCCCGCATCAAGCGCACAATGTGGAGCCGCCGCGCGCAGGAATACGAAGCCAAGATCAATTCCGGCGATCTGGTGTCCATTGCCGAAGTGGTGCGCGATCTGCACCGCGCCGGCGGTCAGCCGGAGCAATCCTATAGCGAGCGGCAGCTTTATGAGGCCGCCCTCGCCCGCATGGCCCGGGAAGTCGCGGCCATCGAACGGATCGACGAACCGACCGCCGTCAAGCGGGTGGAAAGCGCGCTGGTCAAAAAAGCCGCGTAAGGCAACTGGATAAGGCAATCGGTTGGCTTCCGTGCGCAGGTGCGGAAGCCAATTTGATTTTGGGGGGAACGGTCTTCGTTTTGCGGTGACCTATGGGCGTACTCACGCACCGGTCCGCCGGGCTTCACGACATCCCGGCGCTGAGAAAGCTGATGAATGCGGCGATCTCCGAATTGCTGAAGCCGTTTCTTACCGCCGACCAAATCGAGGCCTCCTTCAGCGTCATGGGGCTGGATTCCAGACTCATCGAAGACGGGACCTATTTCATCATCGAGTCCGATGGCGCACTCGCAGGCTGCGGCGGCTGGAGCAGGCGCGCGACGCTCTTCGGCGGCAGTCACACCGCAGGACGCGATGATGCTTTGCTCGATCCACGAACAGATTCGGCGCGGGTCCGGGCCATGTATACGCATCCCGCCTTTGCGCGCCGAGGTGTGGGGAGGCTTATCCTGGATTTGTGCGAGGGCGCGGCGGCGCGGGAAGGTTTTCGCCATGCCGAACTTGCCGCGACTCTGGCGGGCGAACCGCTTTATCGGGCCTGTGGCTACACCGAAATTGCACGCTTCGAGGCGGACACCCCATCGGGGGTGCGCGTGCCGCTGATCCGCATGGGAAAAACTCTTGGAGCGGCAACAACAACAGGCGCTTGAATTTGCAGGACGCGCGGTGTCCGATGCCGTGGCCATTGAATTTCCGGGAGCGAATTGTCTTACCGAATAGACGTTGCGCGTTCTAAACCAATTTTGGGGGTACATTTGTCATGTCAGCACTTGATGATTTCCGGAACAATCCGGAAGTGGCGATCGAAAAATATGATTTCATGGTCGATGCGCGGGAGGGCTTCAAGGCGACCAAGCTTCCCGGATTGACCAATTGCGAATATGGCGGCCCCTGCACGCTGACTGAGGGTAAAGCGGTCAATGGCGTCATCCGTCTTACCGTGACCTCCGGCGGCAACGATTATTTCTTTCCCTGGGTCAATCGCGGCGTGGGCGAAGTCAACGTGCCCAAAGCCTCATCCAACGGCACCATTGTGGTGACCGGAGGCATGAATGGTTGCTCGCTCGAAGTCACCGAGAACGGTCCGAACCTCATCTTTTATCACGATGCCGACAGCAATCGTCTCGGCGTCCTGAAGGCGCCCGTCGGCACAAGGAAATGCCGCGTCGAGCCAAAGACCTATATGGGTATGATCAATATGGGTGAGAACATCATCTCGAAATCCTTCGGGGACGGCAGCGCCTATTTCCATCAGCTTCTCATCGTGAAGCACGGTGGAAAATGGAAGGTTTTCGGATGCGGCGTGGTCATCGGCCAAGGCCTCACAACGCCACCCAAGCAGGCATTCCGCGGATCGACGTCGAAATTCCTGGCAAGTTTCGAATAGCCGCAGGGTTCGTGCCGCTTTGGTTCAGGTGGATTTGCGTTTGCGCGACGAACGTTCGGCGCGCGGCCGCGGTGGAGGCGATGTCGACACCACCGCCATGCCGCTTTCATCGAGAATTTCTATCGCAGAAGGCATCGTAATTTCCATTTCGGGGCCGTTGTACAGCTCGGCCCAGCCACGCACGCGCACGCGTTTGCCGGCGAGGTCCTTCACATCGAAGCGCGCAGTGCGGAACCGCTTCATATCCTCCGGCGCGACAGTGACCGTGAAATCGCTGCGATAATCCGCGCCGAAATTGATATAGGCACGGCCCTTATAGACCGTAGCGGTGGTCACCGTTCCTTCCACGATTTGAAAGCTGCCAACACGGTCGCGGAGCTGTTCGGGTGTGCGAACGGAAAATCCACCGTTTCCCCAGTGCCCCGAACGCGTGGTGCGTCCGGTGTCTTCGGCGGTTAAGAGCTGCTTGGCGCAAGGCGCGGATTCCCCGTCGGGCAGCATCCGGAGCATGCCCGCTTCAAGAAGTTTCGCCTGCACCCATGTGCCGTCAGCAAAGACTTCGGCAACGATACGCCCATAACGGTCCGGCGGGCCATCTGCGGCCCACGCCAACGCGCCTGTTCGCAGCACAGCGGACAAAGCTTGGCGCGCCGCTTCCGCCCCCGTTGAGGAAGGCGCTTTTCCTTCCGGCCCCGGCGCAAGCACCCCGGCCAAACGAATTTCCTTGCCATCGCTGGTCAGGAAGGTGGCGCCATCCACGGCTTTGGCAAACGCGATGCTGTGCGTACCCACAGATGGACATTGCCGAACGGCGACAACTGCTTTGGCGGGTTTGCGTCCGGCAGCAAACGCATCGCACGGCATCGCGACGGCAAACGCAAACACCGCCAGCGAACTCACGCCACCGATTGCGATGGCGCGCAATGCGTTCAGTCGTTCCATCGTCCGCCGATGTTGAGGCCATAGCGGCCGGCCCCAAGCAGCGCCACGCAAAAACTGCCGCTGAGGAAAAAGAACGGCCCCTCCACACGCCAGCCGACGCCATTTTCGGCCAATTGGAAAATATGGCCCGTGTCGATATGGGCCAGCGCGAACGCCATGACCATCCAGAATGTCATCATCCAGGCGCCCAGGCGCGCATATGCGCCAAGGATCACCATGACGGGCGCAATGCCTTCGAAGATCACTGCCGTCCAGGCAAGGCCCACCGGCAAGTTCCAGCGTATCAGCGTATCGCGGATCGCCAACTCGCCGTTGATGACCGCCCAAGTGTGCAGCAGGATCAGCGCCGCCACAGTCACACGCAAAACCAGCTTTGCGAGATCTTCACGCAGCTCCGCAAGGCCTGCGGATCGGCTCATGGAGCCAGCCATCGGCATGATCGCCATCGCGATCCTCCCTATTCATTGAAAGCAAAACTCGCATGGGCACTCTTCCTGAACCCATGCGAGTCTGCGCTTTACCGAACGCCTAGTTGTTCAACGACCCGCCAATGTTGAGGCCATACCGGCCGGCACCCAACAGCGCGACGGCAAAGCCGCCCAGCAGATAGAACATCTGAGTCTCAAGGAAGTAATGATCCCAATGATTTCCCGCCGGATTGTTGGCCACCATGAAAAGATGGTTCTGCGCCCCCATCAGTCCGACATGCGCCATGATGAGTGCGATGACCATGAACACACCGAGAAGGAAGCCACTGAGGCGTGCATAAACACCCAGGATCATTCCCAGGCCACCGCCGAATTCCACCAGGAATCCAATCCATTTCAAGTCGGCCGGCAAACCCCAGCGGACCAGATTGTTGGGTATTCCCGCATCTCCCGTGGCCAAGGCCAATCCGTGAAATACGATTAAAATGCCGACCGTCAGCCGGACGACCAGTTTACCGAGATCTTCGTTCGATTGGGCTACTGCTGCCGCCATTATTCTCCCCCATTTTGGATGTGGCGTTTATGGGCCCGTTCATTATACGCAAACGCAGCATTTTTTACAGCCGCCGGAAGACTGTACGTTCCCGGAGGTCACCTCTTCAGTTCGTGCCATGGTCTTAAGGACACCGCCTCGTATGACGCGTATCGTTGCCGCCAATCCCGTTTCAATCGCCGAAGCCGGCGGATTGCTGCGCAGCGGCAAGCTCGTCGCCTTCCCAACCGAGACGGTCTACGGCCTTGGCGCCAATGCGCTCGACGACCGCGCTGTGGCGGGGATTTTTGCGGCCAAGGAACGGCCGCGTTTCAATCCGCTCATTGCGCATGTGCGAGATCCCGAAGAGGCGATGGAGCTGGTCATCTTCAATGCGCTCGCCTGCGCCCTGACCGACGCATTTTGGCCGGGAGGATTGACACTGGTTCTACCATGCCGCGAGCCTTCGCCGCTGGCGGCTCTGGTGAGCGCAGGACTGCGCACCGCGGCTGTGCGGTCGCCCGCCCACGGTGTTGCCCGAGCGCTCGTCGAGGCTGCGGGCGTGCCCATCGCTGCGCCGAGCGCCAATCGCTCCGGCCGGGTCAGCCCGACGACCGCCGCCCATGTCGCCGAGGAATTGCAGAGCCGGGTCGACGTTATTCTGGACGGGGGACCCTGCCCGCTCGGTATCGAATCCACGGTGATCGGTTTCAATCGCGACCGGCCGGTTCTGCTGCGTCCGGGTGCCGTGGCCCGCGAAGACATCGAAAGGGTGACCGGCCCCTTGGAGGAGCCGGAACGCGGCCGCATCCAGGCGCCGGGCATGATGGAAAGCCATTACGCGCCGCGCGCGCGGCTGCGTCTGAATGCGACGCAGGTAAAACCCAATGAGGTGCTGCTTGCCTTCGGGCCCGAGGTGCCCGCCGGGGCAACCGAAATTCGTAACCTCAGCGTAACCGGCGATCTTCGCGAGGCCGCGGCCAATCTTTTCGCCATGCTGCGCGATCTGGACCATTCGGGCGCGGCCAACATCGCGGTTATGCCGATCCCGGCGCGCGATCTTGGGGAAGCGATCAACGACCGGCTTGAACGGGCAGCCGCTCCGCGCCAAGACTGAGGAATGACAAATCCGAACGCGTCGGTAACGGAACGTTTGAAGGAAGCCGCCGGCCCCGAAGGCTGGAGCGAGAACCCCGAGGAGATCGCGCCGCATCTCGCCGAATGGCGCGGCCGCTGGAAAGGAACCACGCCCCTTTTGCTGAAACCGGACAGCACCGACGCTGTCGCGCGCATCCTTGGCATTTGCGATGCCACAGCCACGCCCATTGTACCGCAAGGGGGCAACACCGGCCTTGTCGGCGGGCAGATTCCCACCAAGGGCGAGGTGCTGCTGTCGCTGGCGCGCATGAACCGCATCCGCGCCATTTCCACCGCCGACAACACGCTTACGGCCGAGGCCGGTGTGGTGCTTGCGAATATCCAGAAGGCCGCCGATGAAGCGGGCCGTCTGTTTCCGCTCAGCCTTGCGTCAGAAGGCTCCTGCACGATCGGCGGCAACACCTCCACCAATGCCGGCGGCGTGAATGTGCTGCGTTATGGCATGACGCGCGAGCTGGTGCTGGGCTTGGAAGTGGTGCTGGCCAATGGGCATGTGCTCGACGTGATCCGGGGCTTGCGCAAGGACAACACCGGCTACGATCTCAAGCAGCTCTTTATCGGTGCGGAGGGCACGTTGGGAATCGTCACCGCGGTCATGGTGAAGCTGTTTCCGAAGCCGGCAGGCTATTCGACCGTGCTGACCGCGGTATCCGATGTCGGCGTCGCGGTGGAATTGCTGCATCGCTTGCAAGCGGCAACGGGCGGACTTGTGACGGCATTCGAGCTGATGCAGGCGCGCGCCATCGATCTCGTCATCAAACACATTCCCGGCACCGTCAATCCATTTCCCGCCCATCAAGGGTGGACCGTCCTGATCGAGGTTTCCAATCCTTCCGCTTTCGATGCGACCGAAGCCCTGGAGCAGGCATTGGCGCAGGCGATGGAGGAAGGCATGGTTGTGGATGCCGTGTTCGCCAAGACGGCGCGGGACCGCCAAGCCTTATGGCGTCTGCGCGAGAGTATCCCCGAAGCACAGAGGCAAGACGGCGCCTCCATCGCCAACGATATTTCGGTACCGCTGTCGCAGATTCCTGAGTTCATCGCCTCGGCCGAAGAAGCGGTGCGCCGCGTCCTGCCGGAAGCGCGGCCCTTCACCTTCGGCCATGTCGGCGACGGCAATCTTCATTTCGCTATTCAAGCGCCTGGCCACGATGCGGCTCTGCTCGCAGCGCGCAGCGCCATGGAGCGAACCGTTCAGGAGGAGACCGAACGCCTGCGTGGCTCGATTTCAGCCGAGCACGGTCTTGGCCTCGCCAAGAACGAAGCGATTGCCCTTTACAAAAGCGCCGACGAGATTGCGGTCATGCGCGCGCTCAAACGCGCGCTCGACCCCAACAACATTCTCAATCCCGGGAAGCTATTGCCTCCCGGGCGAGGGTGATCCTCAGGGCGGAGGAGCAGCTTCCGGCTCGACCTTTAGAAGCGCCATCTGGAAGACCAGCGTCTGGTCGGGAGGAATGACGCCACCCGCACCCGCCGAGCCGTAGCCGAGATTGGACGGGATGACGATTTCCCACTCATCGCCTTCCTTCATCATTTGCAGCGCCTCGACCCAGCCGGGGATCAATTGGCCGGCCGGGAATGTGGCCGGCATGCCTTCCATGGTCTGGTCGAACACCTGGCCGGTGATCAGCGAACCCTTATACGTGACAGTGACGTTGTCCGTGGGGGCCGTGGCCGTCTTGCCGGTGCCGGCTTTGATGACCCGGTATTGCAGCCCGTCGGCAGTGGTTTTCACGCCCGGCCGCTTGGCATTGTCTTCGAGATATTTCTTGTTGGATTCCGGGGTTGTATCGGCTGCAGCCGGCATTGCCGCTGCAGGCGCCGCGGCGGTTTCGGCGGGAGCCGCAGGCGCCGCAGGCGTATTGCTGGCCTGCTGTTGGTTGCAGCCGGCAAGAGCCAAGCCACCGGCGCAGACCGCGGCCAAAGCCGCCACATTCCTCAAGCGCATTTTTCTCTCCTCGCGCGTATCGCCCCCTTCTTAGCCGCAAACCTT
>DATARE010000345.1:0-3823 GCA_036264295.1 Micropepsaceae bacterium
CGACTGCTGAAGAGCATGGAAGGTCCCATTGCGGGTGTGGACGAAGCCGGCCGCGGGCCTTTGGCCGGACCTGTGGTTGCCGCCGCAGTCATCCTGGATCGTAAGCGGATCCCAAAGGGCCTGAACGATTCCAAGCAGATGACGCCAGAAACCCGTGAGGAGGCCTATCACCGCATCATGGCCGCCGCCATCGTGGGTGTGGGCGAAGCCAGCGTGGACGAGATCGACCTCGTCAACATCCGTCAGGCGACGCATCTGGCAATGGCGCGGGCGGTGCGTGCCCTCAGCGTGGCGCCCAATTTTGCGCTGGTGGACGGCAATGATGCGCCTGCCCTGCCCTGCCGCTGCGATACGCTCGTCGATGGCGATGCGCGTTCGGTTTCCATCGCCGCGGCGTCGATCATTGCGAAAGTGACGCGCGATCGGATGATGCGCGCGCTGCATGCGGAATTTCCCGGCTATGGCTGGCTCACCAATAAGGGCTATTGCACCGAGGAACATCTGGGCGCCTTGAACCGGCTGGGCCCGTGCCTTCACCACCGCAGAAGTTTTGCACCGGTCTCCCAGATGTTGCGGCCTGTGAGTCCTGAGGACTCAATTTTAAGCTCTTGATTCAATTCTCCGATTGACCTGGTGACTCGCGTGAATCACTGTGCGCGCCCTGTGAGTAATTTGGGGGCAAGCGGGGCATGGCGAAGAAATCGGAGAGCGCTGATTCGGTTTGTCCAACAGACCGGATCATCCAGGGCGATTGCGTGACCGCGATGAACGCGCTGCCGGAAGGTGCGGTGGACCTGATTTTCGCAGACCCGCCCTATAATCTACAGTTGGAAGGCGAATTGCGCCGCCCGGACAATTCCAAGGTGGATGCGGTCGACGACGGCTGGGACCAATTCGCGAGCCTTGCCGATTATGACCGCTTCACGCGCGAATGGCTGACCGCCGCGCGTCGCGTTCTTAAAGACAGCGGCGCCATCTGGGTGATCGGCTCCTATCACAATATTTTCCGCGTGGGCGCGATCCTTCAGGATTTGGGGTTCTGGATCCTGAACGATGTGATCTGGCGCAAATCCAATCCGATGCCGAATTTCCGTGGCATGCGCTTCACCAACGCGCACGAGACCCTGATCTGGGCCGCCAAATCGCGCAACCAGAAGAGCTACACCTTCAATTACGAAGCGATGAAGGCGCTGAACGACGAATTGCAGATGCGTTCGGATTGGCATCTGCCGATCTGTTCCGGCGGCGAAAGGCTGAAGGATGAATCCGGCGCCAAGGCCCATTCGACGCAAAAGCCGGAATCGCTGCTGCATCGGGTGATCCTCGCCTCCACCTCAGCGGGCGATGTGGTGCTCGATCCCTTTTTCGGGTCCGGCACGACGGGAGCCGTCGCCAAACGGCTGGGCCGGCGCTATATCGGAATCGAGCGCGATCCCACCTATATCCGGCTCGCGCAGAAGCGCATCGATGCCGTCGAGCCGGGCGACAGCGAGACCATCGCCGTCACGCGCTCCAAGAAATCCGAGCCGCGCATCCCGTTCGGCACGTTGGTCGAACGGGGGCTGCTGAAACCCGGCACGGTTCTGATGGATGCGGCGGGGCGCTATCACGCCAAGGTGCGGGCCGACGGCACGCTCGTCTGTGCCGATGCGACGGGCTCCATCCATCGCATCGCGGCGCATGTGCAGGGGCTCGATGCCTGCAACGGCTGGACCTTCTGGTATTACCGGGAAAAGAAGGGATCGCCGATCCCCATAGATATCCTGCGCCAGCAAATCCGCGCCGAACTGAATTGACAGCCGCAAACGCGTCAGCGCGAAACGGCGCGCATTTCAAATAAAGGCCCGCCGGCGTCACGCGCATGTGAGATCACTTTGCGCATCACCGTAGGCAACGCAGCGCCTTTCAGTTCGTTGGGTGCGTACCACATGCCTTCGCCATTTGGGCGGGCGTGGAAATTTGCGACGTAAACCTCCAATTCCAGTTCGAAATGGGTGAAACCATGATTCACGAACCCGGGTCTTTTGCTCCAACTGCCAGCGAACGGAGCGGTTTCTATCGCGACGGAGAGTTCCGGAAAGACCTCGCCCCACGCGCCGAGCGGAGGCTGGAGCATGCCGCCCAGAAGTCCATTTTCCGGTCGTCGAACGAGATAGACAGCGCCATGGCGGTCGAGCGCTACGAAGGCGGCGCCCCGCTTCAAGGGCCGCGCGCGTTTCGGCGCTTTTCGCGGGAGCTCCTGCGCAATGCCCATCGCCCTGCCCCGGCACTGCATGGACACGGGGCATTGGCCGCAGAGTGGACGCTTTGGCACACAGATGAGCGAGCCGAGGTCCATCAAGGCCTGGGCAAAATCGCCCGGACGCTGTTCTGGTACCAGGGTCGCCCCTAAGCGGGCCAGCTGCGCCTTGGCGCCGGGCAAAGGCTCCTCGACGGCAAAGAAGCGGGCGACAACGCGCTCGGCATTGGCGTCCATCGCGGCGGCGGGAATGCCAAAGGCGATGGCCCCAATGGCCGCTGCCGTGTAGGCGCCAACGCCGGGAAGATCGCGCAAGTCTTCGATGGTGGAGGGAAACAATCCACCGAAATCTTGCGCAATCCGTTGCGCGGCGCGGTGCAGGTTTCGCGCCCGAGAGTAATAGCCAAGCCCCGCCCAGGCCCCGAGCACTGCATCCTGGGAGGCGCCGGCCAGCGCCTTCACGTCCGGCCAGCGCTGCAGAAATGCGGCATAATATGGCGCGACGGCGGCCACGGTGGTCTGCTGCAGCATGATTTCGGAAAGCCAGACCCGGTAGGGGTCGCTTGCTTCGCCCGGGTTGGCACGCCAGGGAAGCTCCCGCCGGTTCACATCGTACCAGGCAAGCAGGGTCGCCGGCACACTCGCGCCTGCACGCGTGATTCGTTTATGATTTCTGGTGGCCGGGACACCCATGCATGAGCAAAAGCGCGAAATCTATGCCGTCGCAAGAGGAGCCTCGGCCTCCCGCCCGAATGGGCCGGACAAAGCCCGCGGCCGAAACCGCGCTTGGGGAGGCGAAGACCGCATTCGTGCGGGCCGGCTTCACCGATATGACTTTTCTGCTTCGTTGGCCGGAGATTGCCGGTGCCCAGATCGCGCGAATCACCAGACCGGCGAAATGGCAGGACGGTCCGGAGGGCGCGACGCTCACGCTGCGATGCGAAGCCGGCGCCATCGTCTTCCTCCAGCACCAGACGCGGGAGCTTACCGACCGGCTAAACGCCTATCTTGGACGGGGCCGAATCAGCAGGCTGAAACTCGTCCCCGGGCGGCTGGAGCAAATGCCCGAACCACCCGCCCATCCAGCGCCCATGGCGTGCGTGCCGACTGGAAAACCTGAGCTGTCTCATGCTCTGGGACGGCTTGGCGAGGCCCGGAGCCGCTTGAAAACGGCTCGCCACGCGCGTCCGGCCAAGCCCCCGGATTGAACCGGAACCGGGCCTCTGCCACAACAGCGCCGAATAATGGGAGGTTCCGCCTCATGAAGAAATCCTACACCTATGCCGCCCTGGCCGCCGTTCTCGTCGTGGCCGGCGGTGCCGGATATTTCGTGCTAGATCGCTCGCAGAGCCCGCTTTCCGCCATCACCGGCGCGCAGAATATCGAGATCAAGCCCACGGATATGGTCCATGGGTCTGCGAAAGCGCCGGTGACGTTCGTCGAATATGCCTCGATGACCTGCCCGCATTGCGCAGCGTTCCAAAAGGAGGTGATCCCGCTCCTCACCAAGGATTACGTGGACCCCGGCAAGGTCAAGGTCGTGTTCCGGGAATATCCGCTCGACGGCGCGGCGCGCATGGCTTC
>DATARE010000371.1:0-6504 GCA_036264295.1 Micropepsaceae bacterium
CCGATCCAATCTTTTGTGAGGGCCAAATCCGCGCGCATTCTCGCGATTTCCCAGCACGAAAGTTCTGCCATTCGGCGGGATTTTTGAACGGTCGCATGCACCTCTTCGCGAGACATGGTTGGCGTCTCCCTTCTGCCACGGTCGCTCCCCTGATCGTGGTTGAAGCATAACAAAACGACCGCAAGCATGAGCTGTCGATTTCGGTCCGAAACCGAACGCCAAGGAATTCGTCACAGGGAGAAGCCCGTACCTCACGCACCGGTTTGATTTCAGTAATGGAGGCCACGCCCGGAATTGAACCGGGGTTCACGGTTTTGCAGACCGTTGCGTCACCACTCCGCCACGTGGCCATCCGGGCAGGCGCGGGGGGAACCCGCGCCGAGGTGAGGGCCGCCTATATCAGATCGCAGGCTCGGGCTACAACCGGCTGGACCGGATCAATTGTCAGGCCGGTGCCGCGCCAGTATAAGCGCCGCTCACGTCCTACTCTGCCGGATTCGCCGTCATGCTCGATGCTGCCGCCCAACGGGCCAATATGGTCGCCGCCCAGCTTCGTCCCAACGACGTGACGGACGCCCGTATTCGCGATGCGATGCTGACAATCCCGCGCGAGCGCTTTGTGCCCGCCGGATTTGCGCCGGTGGCCTATATGGAGGGCTGCATCCCGCTAGGGCCGGGGCGGGTGCTTTTGGACCCGCGCTGCTTTGCCAAGCTGCTGCAACTCGCAAGCGTGGGACCGGACGACCGCGTGCTCGATGTGGCCTGCGGCACCGGCTATTCGACGGCGATTCTTTCGTTTCTGGCGGGAGACGTGCTGGGGCTGGAGGAGGATGCCGCTCTGGCCGCGCAGGCCACCGAAAATCTGAAGGCTTTTGGCCTGGCCAATGCGCGTGTGGCGAGCGGGACCTTCGCCAAAGGGCGACCGGCAGAGGCGCCGTTCGACGTGATCTTCGTGAATGGCGCCATTGGCTGCGAACCGAAGGACCTGCTGGCTCAGCTCCGCGATGGCGGGCGGCTGGTGGCCATTTGGCGCGACGGAGCGGCG
Source organism: Micropepsaceae bacterium (assembly GCA_036264295.1). Classification (GTDB taxonomy): domain Bacteria; phylum Pseudomonadota; class Alphaproteobacteria; order Micropepsales; family Micropepsaceae; genus CAIYRG01. Next base: position 1,046 of record DATARE010000371.1, read on the forward strand.
GGCCACGCGATCCTTTATCTCAATCATGAAGGTGCGCTGGGTGAGCGCCGCGCCTTTGATGCGTCCGTGCCGGTTCTGCCCGGTCTGGAGAAGCCGCCGGGCTTCGTGTTCTAACTTTCGCGGTCCTCGCCTGATTTTGCCGGAACGCGCGCGAACTCCTGCGCACGGCGGACAAGATCGTGCAGATTGCGCTGCAATTGCTCCAAGCCGAAGCCAAGCGCGACGAGCCTTTCGTCATTTTTGATGGCATCGGTCTGCGACAGCAAACGCGCGAGCGCGGCATTGAACGTGTCCAGCGGAGGAGGGGCGGTACGTGCGGCGAAGGCGCTTCCCAACATGCGCAGGAATTCCGCCGCCACCGTGGAAAATGTCGCCAATGCCGGTCTGAGCGCCGACAACACCGGCTCCGGCAAAGGCTCGGCGGCCACGCGGCCGATCAGAATCAGATCGTGACGCACCCGGCGAAGCGTTCGCGCCACCGGCTCGGGATCGGCATCGTCCGTCAGATAATTGCGCTTCTCGCGCGCCGCCTCGTCCACGATGGATTCGAGCGCGGTCAGCGCCACGCGCACCGTATCGTGGCGGCTTTGAAGCCAATCCGGATCGACGTGCTCTTCCAGCCCGCGAATGACATCGCCGAGCAGATCGGCAAGGCGCTGCAGCACGCGGTTCGCGGCGTTCCCCATCAGCGCATGGGCCCGCGCCGGAAGCACGAACAGCGAGACGAGCATGCCGACAAGCCCGCCGAGACTGACCTCGAGCGTGCGCAGCGTTGCGGCCAGAAGCGGACCTTCCGTGCTGCTCGAACTGCCGAGCAGAAGAACCACCGCGGTGATCGGCGCCACGCGATAGCTCGGCGACAATGCGGCGACGATGGCGAGCGGCGTCAGCGAGATGGCCAGCGCCACTCCCAGGCTGACCGAATCACCATGCGGCACCAGCGTGGCAATGGCCGCGCCATACACCGCCCCCAACAGCGTTCCCACCAGCCGGTCGATTGAAGCCTTCCATGAGCCGCCGACGCTTCCCTGCACCACCAGCACCGCGGTGAACACCGCCCAATACCCTTGCGGCAAGCCCAGCAATTCCGCCGCGACGAAACTCAATATGCCGGCCACGGCAATGCGCAAGCCGTGCCGCAACTCGGCCTGCCGGCGCAACAGAGTCGGAAAAAGCGGAAGCTTCATCGCGGGGCGAATCTGTCGTGCGGCTTTCCGGCAACGCACAGGCCCCGCATCGTAAATGAGACTTTTACCAATATAGCTTTCCTATAGGTTCTGGCTTAGGTTCGAAACAACCATTACGGACGTTGCCCCCGTCCAGTCGAGAGAATACCAATGAGCAGTTCCGGCGCACCGCAGCATGAACCGACCATGGAGGAAATTCTCGCCTCCATTCGAAAAATTATCTCGGAGGATCAGCCGGAAGCGGGCAAGCCCGCGTCCGAGCCAGCCCCGGTTTACGCCGCAGCGGAAGAACCGGCATCCCAGACCGAGGATGTTTTGGAACTGACCGAGGAAATGCGCGAGGAACCCGCCGCACCGGCTCCGGCACCGCCTATCGAAGACGATATCGCGTTCGAAACGATCGAAGCCGAAACGAAAGCGGAGCCCCCCGTGGACGATCTGATATCCGACGCCACACGCAGCGCCATTGGCCGGGCTTTCGCGCATGTCGGCCCCGGCAGTGTTGCACTGGCCGCCCCTTCCTCGGGTGGAGCGCTCGATGCACTGTTCCTGCGGGCCATCCAGGATTCCTTTACGCCCACGCTTCAGGACTGGGTCGAAAACCATTATCCGGAGATTCTGGAACGGCTGAAGCCGGTGATTCGGGACTGGATGGACGAAAATCTGCCCAGCCTGATCGAGGCCACGGTGACCAAGGAAATCGCCCGCGCCAGCGCCGCGTCCCGCCCGCAGCGCCGCCGGTAATCTGCCCCTGTGCGCCGCAAGCGCGGATTACCCCCTTGACGATGGGGCCTTGCACGCCGTCTTTCAGGGACGCTGAACGGCAGGCCGTTTGGCGGCGTTGAATCTCAGGGATGTCATGCTCGAAAAAACCTTCCGGCCCGGCGAGGTCGAAGCCCGTCTTTATGCGCAATGGGAAGAATCAGGGGCCTTTCGTGCCGGGTCCAAGCCCGGCGTGTCCGGCTTTTCCATCGTCATCCCGCCGCCCAATGTGACGGGCAGCCTGCATATCGGCCATGCGCTGAACAACACGCTGCAGGATGCGCTGGCCCGCTTCGAACGCATGCGGGGGAAGAACGTGCTGTGGCAGCCGGGCACCGACCATGCCGGCATCGCGACTCAGCTTGTCGTCGAGCGCGAACTGGCCAAGCGGCAGATGAGCCGCGTCGGTTTGGGGCGCGAAAAATTCCTCGAAGAGGTCTGGCGCTGGAAGGAAGAATCCGGCGGCACCATCGTGCGCCAATTGCGAAGACTTGGCGCTTCGTGTGACTGGAGTCGCGAACGCTTCACCATGGACGAGGGGCTCTCCCGCGCCGTGCTGAAAGTGTTCGTGACGCTTCACAAACAAGGCCTGATCTACAAGGACAAGCGCCTGGTCAATTGGGACCCGCGCCTGCAGACCGCGGTCTCCGATCTCGAAGTTGAAAACATCGAGATCAAAGGCAAGCTCTGGCACATCAAATATCCGCTGGCGGACGGCGCCACCTTCGAGTGGCCGCTGTTTGACGAAGACGGCAAACAAACGGGAACGGAGGCGCGCGATTATATTGTGGTCGCCACCACGCGGCCCGAAACCATGCTGGGCGATGTCGCGGTCGCCGTGCATCCCGAAGATGCCCGCTATGCTGCCGTGGTTGGAAAGCAATTGATTTTGCCGCTGGTGAATCGGCGGATTCCGATTATCGCCGACGAATATTCCGATCCGAAAAAGGGTTCGGGCGCGGTGAAGATCACGCCTGCGCACGACTTCAACGATTTCGAGGTGGGCAAGCGGCACGGACTGTCGCCTATCAACATAATGACCAAGGAAGGCGCGCTGAACGATGCGGTGCCGGAAGCCTATCGCGGTTTGGACCGGTTCGAGGCGCGCAAGCGTGTCGTCGCCGATCTTGAACCGCAAGGGCTGATCGAGAAAGCCGAAGACATCGTGCATGCGGTTCCGCATGACGAAAAGACCAAGACCGTCGTGCTCGAACCTTTGCTCACCGAGCAATGGTATCTGAACGTCACGCCGCTCGCGGAAAAAGCGCTGAAGGCGGTGGAAGACGGCCGCACGCGTTTCGCGCCGGAACATTGGGCAAGCGTCTATTTCAATTGGATGCGCAACATCCAGCCCTGGTGCATCTCACGCCAGCTTTGGTGGGGCCACCAGATACCGGCCTGGTATGGACCGGATGGTTATATCTTCGTCGAAGAAACCGAAGAGGCGGTGCGCGCGGCAGCCGCAAAACATTATGGCCGCGAAACGGCATTGACGCGCGATCCCGATGTTCTCGACACGTGGTTTTCATCGGCGCTGTGGCCGTTCTCGACCATGGGCTGGCCCGACGAAACGCCGGAACTGAAGCTCTATTATCCGACCTCGGTTCTGGTCACCGGCTTCGACATCATCTTCTTCTGGGTCGCCCGCATGATGATGATGGGTCTGCATTTCATGGGCGATGTGCCGTTCCACGATGTCTTCATCCACACCCGCGTCCTCGACGAGAAGGGTCAGAAGATGTCGAAGACCAAGGGCAATGTCGTCGATCCCCTCGACATCATCGGCGAATATGGCGCCGACGCCTTGCGCTTTGCGTTGGCAATCGCGGCGGGGCAGGGGCGCGACATTCGTCTGGGTCTTAATCGCGTGGAGACCTGCCGCAATTTCGGAACCAAATTGTGGAACGCCGCGCGATTCTGCGAGATGAACGAATGTGTGCGTAAGCGCGAATTCGATCCGGCCACGGTTGAGACCACCGTGAACAAATGGATCGTCGCCGAGACAGCCCGCGCCTGTGCGGAGGTGACGTCGGCGCTGGAAGCCTATCGCTTCAACGACGCGGCGGGTGCGATCTATCGTTTCGTCTGGGACGTGTTCTGCGATTGGTATGTCGAATTCATCAAGCCGGTGCTGAACGGCAATGACGAAGACACCAAAGCCGAAACGCGCGATACCGCCGCCTGGGTGCTCGACCGCATCCTGCAATTGCTGCATCCCTTCATGCCCTTCATCACCGAGGAATTGTGGGCGCGTATTGCCGAACATGCCGAACCGCGCCGCACCATGTTGATGCTGTCGCCCTGGCCGGATTTGTCTGCGCTGCCGCAAAACGAAGACGCGCGCGCCGAAATGAACTGGCTGATCGAGCTGGTCTCGGGCGTGCGCAGCGTGCGCAGCGAGATGAACGTGCCGCCTTCGGCGCGCATCGCCTTGCTGCTCAAAGACGCGAGTGCCGAGACGATCCGGCGGCTGTCGCGCAATCGCGACGTCGCTTTGACGCTGGCGCGGTTGTCGAGCGCGCGCACGGCGTCGGAGATTCCGCAAGGCTCGGCGCAATTTGTGCTGGGCGAGGCGGCGGTGGCTCTTCCCTTGGGGGATGTGATCGATCTCGACAAGGAGCGCGCGCGTCTCGCCAAGGATTTGAAGAAAGCCGAAGCCGAGATTGCGAAGTTCGATGCCAAGCTCGGCAATGCGGCGTTTGTCGCCAAAGCCCCCGAAGAGGTGATCGAGGAACAGAAGGAACGCCGCGCCGAAGCCGCCGCCTTGGCTTCCCGCCTCCACGACGCGCTGCAACGGTTGTCCACATGATTGTCATCCCCGGCGAGCCGAGCGACGCGAGGCGAGGGAAGGGGACCTATTTCGTCAAGAAAGTGGCTCTGCTTTGAGGGAATGGGTTCCCTTCCCCTCGCGATGCCTAAGCATCGCTCGGCCGGGAATGACAAATGATGCAATATTGCGTCTATATCTTAGCAAGTCGCCATTACGGAACATTGTACACCGGCGTTACAAGCGATTTGGCGCGACGTGTCCATCAGCACAAGAGCGACTTACTAAGGGGATTCACCAGTCGTTATCGCGTCCACAATCTCGTCTGGTTTGAGACGCATGCGGATATTCGCGAAGCCATTCGCCGTGAAAAGCAGATCAAAGGCTGGAATCGAGCGTGGAAAATTCGTCTCATCGAAAGAGGCAATCCGGATTGGGACGATTTGTACGGTCGTATCATCGGCTAAGTTGTCCTCCTCCTCGATTACCTGACATGGGCATGGGCTTCCAGATCGTGCGCTCTGGCGGAACTGTGGCGTAGAAAAGCGGGATAAGTCCCTACGACGGGATGGGCTTTGCCATTCGCCGCTAGCGGCCTATATCAGAGCCCGCTTGCTGCCTCTGACCGACAAGGAAAGGGGCAGGGGGGTATCCCCCCCACCCAAAATTCGGCAAAACAATTAACTGTGGTCGCAGCCACGATTCACCACAACATCTCGCTATTTCAGAGGCCTTCATGTCCG
>DATARE010000225.1:0-1872 GCA_036264295.1 Micropepsaceae bacterium
CTTTTTCCGGGAAACCCGCGATCTGCCGCAAGCCCAGGCGCATGGCATAAATGGTTCGGATGTCGTTTTGCATATCCGCGTGCCGGCGATGCAGGCGATCGGCAGCAGGCGAAGAGACTTCCAGCGTGCAGTCCCAGTTCGAGAAGTTCACATCCACCGCGCGTATGTCCACGCCATGTTCGGCGGCGTCGCGTACGATCTGCGCCGGCGCATAAAAACCCATGGGCTGGCTGTTCAACAGCGCAGCGGCGAACACATCGGGATAATGGCATTTGATCCAGGCCGAGGCGTAGACCAGCAGCGCGAAGCTCGCGGCATGGCTTTCAGGAAAACCATATTCGCCGAAACCTTCGATCTGGCGAAAACAGTTTTCCGCGAATTCGCGCGGGTAACCGCGGGCGCTCATATTGCGCACGAATTTGTCGCGGAACGTCTGGATGGTGCCGACGCGGCGAAACGTCGCCATGGCGCGGCGCAGGCGGTCCGCCTCGGCGGGTTTGAATTTCGCCGCTTCGATGGCGACACGCATGGCCTGTTCCTGGAACAGGGGAACGCCGAGGGTCTTTTCCATCACCTTTTTCAATTCGTCCGCCGGGCCGTGTTCGGGTGAGGGTGAATGATAGACGACAGGCTCTTTTCCTTCGCGCCGCCGCAAATAGGGATGCACCATGTTGCCCTGGATGGGACCCGGCCTTACGATCGCCACTTCGATGACGAGATCGTAGAATTCCTTTGGCTTGAGCCGCGGCAGCATGGACATCTGCGCCCGGCTTTCGACCTGGAACACGCCGATGGAATCGGCACGGGACAGCATGTCGTAAATCGGCTTTTCCTCAGGGGGAATATCGGCGGTGGTTTTGAAATGCACGTTGTAATGCGGCGCCAGCAGTTCGAAGCTCCGGCGCAGGCACGACAGCATGCCGAGCCCGAGGAGATCGACCTTCAAAAGGCTGAGCGCCTCGATGTCGTCCTTGTTCCATTCGATGACGGTGCGTTCGTCCATCGCCGCCTTCTCGATGGGCACGATGTCGTCAAGCCGGCCTTCGGTGATGACGAAACCGCCGACATGCTGTGAAAGATGGCGCGGGAAATCAATCAGGTCGCGGGCCAGCGTCAGAACTTGGGTCAGCCGCGCTTCGCCCGGATCGAGGCCCACGCCCTTGGCTTCCTCGTCCGTCACGCCCGAAGGCGACCAACCCCATAGGGTTCCGGCGAGCGAAGCGGTCACGTCTTGCGAAAGCCCGAAGACTTTGCCGACTTCGCGAATGGCGCTGCGGCCGCGATAGCAGATCGTGGTGGCGGTCAGCCCGGCCCGCTCGCGGCCGTATTTCCTGTAGACATATTGGAGCACCTCTTCGCGGCGCTCATGCTCGAAGTCAATATCGATATCGGGCGGTTCGCCCCGCTCGGCCGAGATGAAGCGCTCGAACAGAAGATCGCTGCGCATTGGATCGACCTCGGTGACGCCAAGACAGAAGCAGAGTGCCGAATTGGCGGCCGAACCACGGCCCTGGCAAAGGATGCCTTCCAATTTGGCGAAGCGCACGATGTCATGGACGGTAAGAAAATAGGGCGCATAATTCAGCTCGGCGACGAGATTGAGTTCGTAATCCAGCGCCTTGCGGATTTTGGGCGGAATGCCGTCGGGATAACGGGCTCGTGCGCCTTGCTCGGCAAAAGCTTGCAGCGCGTCCTGCGGCGTGGCGAAACCCTGCCGCGTCTCCAACGGATAGGAAGGCTTCAACTCATCGAGTGAGAAACGGCAGGATTGGATGAAGGCCAGCGTCTCCTCCACCGCTTCGGGATGGCGGCGGAACAGGCGGTGCATCTCTTCGGGCGGTTTCAGATGGCGCTCGGCATTGCCGGCCAGAA
>DATARE010000515.1:0-6268 GCA_036264295.1 Micropepsaceae bacterium
GTGATTCTCGCCCGCGGTTAATTGCGGCCCGGATCGCTGCGAAGCTGTCTTCGATCCAATGGCGCCAGACATTCTTTTTCCGTTCCGTGAATTCGGCAAATAGAAACACCACAACCAGCGTGCCGGCTGTCACAAGCGCCCGGTGCGGCCAGCTTTCTGTGCTCCAAGGCGATATGGACACGATGATCTGCGTTACGGGTTGATGTATCAAATAGAGAGAAAATGTCGCGCCCGCCATCCAGCGAATGATGCGTTCCACGGGCAGGAACACAGGGCGGAAGATGTGTGAAATGGCCCGAAATCCGTACAAGTTCGCGGCAAACAAGCACGCAACAATATAGTCCTGGGGAATTTCAATGCGCGGGAGAAGATAACGCGGTGCAATGAACAGCCGCCCATAACGCGCGCACCAAACCTCGAATGACACCCATAACAAGATCGAGCCGGCGAACATAGCCCAGCCAACCGATGGCGGCGGAACATGCTTTGAGCACAACCGGTAAAGTCCCACCCCAGCCAGCCAAATGGGCAACAGCAGCGCGATCTTCGGTCCGGCAATCAGAACAGCGGCCGCAGCTCCGATCCAGCGGTATTTGGGCGGTGCGAAAACGGCAACGGCGAATATGAGATAATACCAGACCTCGTAACCGAGCGACCAATAGGCGAGAATGGTACCTGGGGTGATATTGATGCCCCAGAGCTGGTGCACAAACAGGGCGCTTGCGCTGTACTGTACGAGCCGCGAAGGAACAAGGAATGTCCTGTCGGACAGATAAAGCCCGGGATTCTCGAAGAACCCAATGCTGTCGAGCACGAATGTGAGCGCAAGCGCCGGAACCGCGACCGAAAGGATGCGGGCCATCCGATTCACCGCATAGGTTCTGAAATCGCGCTCGCGTGTGTCGGTCACGTAGCCGATCACAAATCCCGAAAGAATGAAGAACACGATGACCGCTTCACCGCCTGCCGGTGCGAGCTGCCACAGAAACCCGCCTGTCAACCGCTGACCGCTGAGATGATCGATGAAGACAAATAGAGCCGCTATGAAGCGCACGGCGTCGAGATAAATGGACGTTTCTTTATTCACAAAGTCCCCGATGCGATTGACTAAGGGGCGTTGCCATGCCGTGCGTTCTGTCTTGCGTGCCGGACGACCTGACCGAACTTGCCATTTATCTTACGATGACGTCTCCGGTTACCGCCAGATGCCTCTGGTATCTACGATGATCTTCAGATTCAGCAATTCACGATCCACACGTTTGAATTGCCGGTGATCGACCAGAAGAACAATGATATCGGCTGCCGTAAGAGCATCCTTCAGAGCCGCGCTGCGGACATGGGGAAGATCGGCGAGGCTGCGGGGCAGGTTCTGCATGTTGGGTTCGACAACGAGCAATTCCCCCACTTTCTGCCGTGCCAGATCTTCGACAATGTGCAGGGCGGGGCTTTCCCGCAAATCGTCAATATCGGCTTTGTAGGATAGCCCGAGGCAGGCAATCACCGGTTGGCGCAATCGTGACGCCGCGGCTTTGATTTTTTCGACCACGGCGCGCGGTTTGCTGTCGTTCACCTCGCGTGCGGCGCGAATGACCTTGGTCAAATCCTTGGCCGCGGCCACAATGAACCAGGGATCGACGGCGATGCAGTGCCCACCCACGCCGGGGCCAGGTTTCAGGATGTTGACACGGGGATGACGGTTGGCGAGCTCGATCAGTTCCCAAACATTGATATCCAATCTCTCGCACACCATCGAAAGTTCGTTGGCGAACGCGATGTTCACGTCGCGGAACGAATTTTCGACCAGCTTTCCCAGCTCCGCCGTGCGGGCATTGGTCAGGTGCAATTCGCCCTTCACGAAGGACTGATACAGATCGGCCGCTGCCGCGGCACAGGCCGGCGAAATTCCGCCGATGATCCGGTCATTGTCCACCAGCTCGCGCAGTACGCTCCCCGGCAAAACCCGTTCGGGGCAGTGCGCGACATGAATATCGGCCTTGTCCTTCAAGGGTTCGGGAAGAACAAGATCGGGACGCCGCTCGCCGATCCAGGCGCAAATCTGTTCGGTCGTCCCAACCGGAGAGGTCGATTCGAGAACAACGAGATCACCCTTCTTGAGCAAAGGTGCGATCATTTCCGCGGCCTGCTGCACATAGCTAAGGTCGGGCACGTTGTCGTCTTTGAAAGGCGTGGGGACCGCGATGATGAAGGCGTCCGCCGGCTCGGCCTTCAGGGTCGCGCGCAGCTTTCCGCCCGATACCGCCGCCTGGACCAGCATGTCCAGATCGGGTTCCACGATGTGGATGCGGCCGCTGTTTATGACATCGACAATCGATGGCTGAACGTCGACGCCGACCACGTCGAAGCCCCGGCTGGCGAAGGCCGCCGAAACCGGCAACCCCACATAACCGAGACCGAAAACCGAAATCTTCTTGGCGGGCGCGCTTGCCGGGCGGGCTCCGCGCACATCTTCCGATAGAGCGATTGTCACGATATCTCCTCGACTAAGGATGCAATGATACGCTCGCAAGCCTTTCCATCGCCATAAGGGTTATGGATCGCGCTCATTGCCGAATAAGCGGAAGCATCGTCAAGCACTTGGCTGGCAGTGGCGACGATGCGCTTGGTGTCGGTTCCCACCAATTTCACGGTGCCCGCGGCCACGGCTTCCGGCCGCTCGGTGACTTTGCGCAGCACAAACACGGGTTTGCCGAGGGACGGGGCCTCTTCCTGAATGCCGCCGCTGTCCGTCAGCACAATGTGGCACTCGGAAAGCAGGAATACGAATTCCAGATAATCCAACGGCTCGATCAGTTTGACGTTGGGATTTTTGTCCAATTGTTTGAACACCGCCCGAACGTTCGGATTGAGATGCACCGGGAAGACGATTTGGACATCCGGGCGATCGGCAAGTTCCGCAAGTGCCGCGCAAATATTCTGGAAACCCTCGCCGAAACTCTCCCGCCGATGGCATGTGACGAGAATGGTCTTTTTCGAATCGTCCAAATAGGAAAACTGTTCTTTCAGACGCTTGCGTTCCCTTTGCAGCGGCCCGTTGACGACATCGAAAAGAGCATCGATGACCGTGTTTCCGGTGACAAGAATGTTGCTTCCCGGTACGCCTTCACGCAGCAGATTATCGCGCGATTGCGCAGTGGGGGCGTACAGTTTGTCGCAGATGGCATCGGCCAATTTGCGGTTCACCTCTTCCGGCCAGGGAGCGTAGATGTCACCCGTGCGAAGGCCTGCCTCCACATGACCGACCGGGATCTTCTGATAGTAGGCCGCAAGTGTCGTGGCGAAGGTTGTCGTGGTGTCACCATGCACCAACACACGGTCCGGTTCATGTTCGCGCAAAATTCCGTTCATGCCGGTCAGAATGCGCGACGTCAGATCGCTCAGCGTCTGGCCGGGCTGCATGACGTCGAGATCGATGTCCGGCGCAATGGAAAACAGCTGAAAGACTTGATGAATCATTTCGCGATGCTGGCCGGTCGAGCATAAGGTGACGGCCAGGTCGGTGCGGGCCTGCAAGCGCGTCACAAGCGGCGCCATCTTGATGGCTTCGGGGCGCGTGCCTACAACGACAAGAATCTTTCGCATGCAATGAACTCAAAGCCGGTGCAGATGGCGAATTGGGGATGTCGAACCGAATGTCCCCGCTCGCATCCTGCATACATCAAAGATATTGGTTTAACATTAATATAAAGGGGTTAGCTTGGCTTTGGCGAAAGCGCCGCATACGGATCGCCTGCCGGCCCCGGCACGAATGTGAGAACGGAAAGAGACCTATGGGGGTTCTGGTCGGGAAGTCTGGCGTGCATGCGGGCAAGGCTCGGCTCGTGAAGCGGGTGCTTCTTGCCATGTTAATCGCCTGGATAGCGGGAGAATTGGTCCTGAGCACGCCGTTGGCTGCCGGGATATTGTTTAGCACTTTGCAGATCGATCCGCCGCTCTCTCAAACTGACCTGAATTCGCTGAGCGCGGGGCAACCGGCGGCGATCGTGATCTTGGCGGCAGGCCGGCGCCCAAACGCAACGGAATTCGAAGGCCTTCGCGGCAATGAAACGCTCGACCCGCTGTCCCTCGAACGTGTTCGCTATGGTGCGTATCTGGGCCACAAGACTGGACTGCCGATTCTGGTCAGTGGCGGTTTGTCAGGGCCGGCGGATCCGTCGCTGGCGAGTCTGATGGCGGATACATTGTCCAGCGATTACGGCATCCGCGCCAAATGGCTGGAAGACCGTTCGTCCAATACCGCCGAGAATGCGATCTTTTCGGCCGGCGTATTGAAGTCCGCCGGGATTACCCGGGTCATCCTCGTCACCCATGCCTGGCATATGAAGCGGTCAGAGAAGGCGTTTGCCGCCAATGGCCTGTCCGTAAAACCCGCGCCCACGGCAGCCTACGACAGCAGCCGGTCGGATATCTTGTCCGAAATCACGCCGGGTCTGGGCACGCTTCGCATGTCCGGCTATGCGATTCACGAAATCATTGGCATTGCCTGGTACAGTTTCAAATATGGCTATTGATGCGTCCCTTCCCCCGCCGGCAGCGTCTCCGCTATCGATTCTCACCGTTACGACGCTTTTTCCCAACCCGGTACAGAAAACCCATGGGGTCTTTGTCGAAGCGCGGCTGCGGAAACTGCTCGCAAGCGGAGAGGTGAAGGCGCGTGTCCTGGCGCCAATTCCCTGGCTGCCGTCCTTCATTTCCTATTCCACGCTTGGGCCGCTCCATCGCGTGCCACCGCATCTTATGCGGGACGGGCTGACAGTGGACCACCCCCGTTATCTCGTCGTACCGAAAATTGGCATGTCGCTCACGCCCCACACGCTTTACCGGGCCATGCGAAATTCATTGCGACAGATTCTGGACTCGGGATTTCGCGTCGATCTGATCGATGCGCATTATTTCTATCCCGACGGCATCGCCGCGGTGTGGCTGGCGCAGGAATTCAATTTGCCGGTGACGATAACCGCGCGCGGTACCGATTTGAATCTGATCCCGCAATATCCGCGTCCTCGGCGGCTGATTATGGACGCCGCGGCAAAGGCTGACGGACTTATAACCGTCTGCAAAGCGCTGAAGGACAGCTTGTTGGAACTCGGCGTGCCGGATGAGCGCGTTGTCGTGCTGCGCAACGGCGTAGACCTCGAACGGTTTCGGCCGATTGACCGTGCCGAAGCCCGGCAAGAGCTGGGTCTGACGCGGAAAACCCTGGCGTCGGTCGGTCATTTGATCGAACGCAAGGGCCACCATCACGTGATTCGCGCCCTCACTCAGTTGCCGGATGTGGACATCATTATTGCCGGTGCAGGTCCCGAGCGGGAGTCGCTGGAAGCTTTGGCAGCGCAGCTTGGGGTGAACGCTCGGGTGCGCTTTCTTGGTGGGGTCGATCAGAATCGTCTTCGCCAAGTCTACAACGCGGTCGATGCGCTCGTGCTGGCTTCCAGCCGTGAAGGCTGGGCCAATGTCCTGCTGGAAGCGATGGCCTGTGGAACGCCGGTTGTGGCCTCGGCGGTATGGGGCACGCCGGAGGTGGTGGCTGCGCCCGAAGCGGGGGTCTTGATGCCGTCGCAGGACGATGTCGGCGTGGCGGAAGGCGTGAAACAGCTGTTTGCTGCTTTACCGCAAAGGGCCGCAACACGCCATTATGCCGAGGGGTTCAATTGGGATTCCACCACCCAGGGGCAGCTTTCGCTGTTTCGTGAAATTCTGGCGCGCCGCGGCGTGAAGACGCAGAAATCGCCGATCAATTCTCGTTAATGACACCGGACATGCACGCTTGATTAAAATTGTCCGGCTAGCCTAGTTTGCCCTCGCAAGGCGTGAGCGGCGCCTTCGTTAATATCTGTTAGGATACATATTATGCAGAGAGTGTGTCTGGTCGGCGCAGGCAATATTTCGCACGTCCATGCCGAAGCCATTCGCAATATTCCCGCTCTGAAGCTTCATGGCGTCCTGGACGCCAACCGGGGCGTGGCGGAGGCATTGGCCGCCCGCTGGTCGATTCCGCATGTCTTTGGCTCGATCGAGGAGGCGCTCGCCTCGGGTGAGGTCGACCGGGTTCACGTTCTGACGCCTCCCGGTTTGCATGCGCAGACGGCGCGGCCTTTTCTTCAGGCCGGCATTCCCGTCTTTCTTGAGAAACCTTTGGCGGTGAACAGCAGCGAATGCGAGGCGTTGAACCTCGCGGCGCGCAACGCCAAAGCCGCACTCGGCGTCAATCAGAACTTCGTCTTTCATCCCGCATTCAGCCGGTTGCGCA
>DATARE010000566.1:0-3389 GCA_036264295.1 Micropepsaceae bacterium
GATCAGCTCACCGAAATAGCCGTCTTCGCAGGGGCTCGTCGGCGCGGCGACCAGGATGTCGCCCTTCTGGCACTGCTCGACCGCAACGTGCAGCATCCAATTGTCGCCCGGCGCCATTTCGCAGGTCACAGCCGTGCCCACGATGTGACACGGGCGGTAGATCGGCCGCATATAGGATGCCAGCAACCCCTTGCGCCCCTGCGCCTCGTGCACGGTGGCAACGCCGATGCCGGCAAACCCTTCGACGACGGCAGGGTCGGTCCTGCGGATGTTCTTGACGACCACGCTCACGCGAATTCTCCCTTATTTGGAGGACCTTATGATTTTCGCATCCCTGAGGGACGGAGGCTCGGGACATTCATAGGCCCGCGACAAACGAAGCTCAAGGAGGGGAGAGGCCGCGCACTCAGCCGCCGCCCGCTGCTGGCCCATAGCGGCGCGGCAGAATTTCCGCCTGAGGCGGCTGCTTGATAGACACGGCCTCGAGTCCCGCGCGGGCGCAGGCTTCATCGTCATTGGAGCCCCCGACGCCGACGGCGCCGAGCAGCTGGTCGTCCACAACCAGCGGCACGCCTCCCGGCACCGCGAACATCTCGTTGTAGTAGCCTTCGTGGAACTCCGTCGTCTGCCCGCGCAGCACGCGGTTCATCTCCTCACGGCTGGTGCGGCGAGACGAGAGCGCGGTCTGCGCTTTGCGGCGCGCTGCCACCAATTGGGTAAGACCGAAAGCGCCGTCGAGGCGCTCGAAGAAAACTTCCTGGCCGAACATATCGAGGACGACAATGGCGGCGGAGGAATGATTCTTCTGCGCGAAAGCTTCACAGCCCGCCGCGATCTTCTTCGCAATGTCGAGCGATATCTCGTTCTTCTGCTGGATCTTCTTCGCAATGTCACCCTGGATGACATAGCTCTGGAGCTGGGCGGCAGCACCTGCCGGCGAAAACATCAGCAAGCCCGCGCATGCAGCGGCAAACGGCAAAATACGTTTCATGTGGCTTCCTCAATTGCGTGTGGCGTCAATCTGGTCCAGCGGCCCGCATTCTGCAACATCAGCGCTTGCGTCAATCCCGAAGAGGCGCAATAGCTTCTGCGAGCATGGTTGCGCGAGCGGGAGAACGCTATTGCCGTGGATTGAGGCGAACGGGGTCAGCTTTCATTATAAGCAAGAAGGATCAAGCGGCCCCACTGTGATCTTCCTGCACGAGATCGGCGGTTCGCTGGACAGCTGGGACGGCGTGGTGCCGGAGCTTGCGACACGCTTTCGTGTCTTCCGCTATGACCAACGCGGCTTCGGCTTGACCGAAAAAACGCGGGCGCCCTATTCCATCGACGCGCTCGCCGACGACCTGCAAAGTCTGATCGACGCGCTGAAACTGCCGCCGCCTTTTCACATTGTATCGCTTGCGGCATCCAGCATGCAGGCGCTGACATTCTACGCCCGCAATCCGGGCAAAGTCGGCTCGCTGGTGTTTTGCAACCCCGCGCCGGGTGTGGATCCGTCGCGCGCGGATGCACTGAACAGCGTGGCGGAGAAAGCCGAACGGGAAGGCATTCGCGGCATCATTCCGGCGATGCTCGACAAATCCTATCCGCCCGAGCTTTCGGACCGGGAGTCCTACGAGAACTATCGCGGCCGCTATATGGCGAATGATCCGGTGGGATTCGGCAATGCCTTCCGCATGATGGCGCGCACCAATCTGTTGAGCATGGTCGAAACCATAAAAGTGCCGACGTTGGTGATCGCCGGAAGACAGGATTTCATCCGTGCGGTTTCCGTCACCGAAGGGATTGCCAAAAGAATTCCAGGGGCGCGGTTTGAAATCATCGATGCCGGCCATTTCATGCCGACGACATCGCCCAAAGCGCTGCTCGGATTGCTCCAGGATTTCTGGAAGGCCGCAGTCTAACGAAAAGATGCTCTGACGGGAGCCTGTGAATGAAGATCAGTGCCAACGGAATTTCGTTCAATTGCCGGATGGACGGCCGCGAGGGCGCACCGTGGGTGGCGTTCTCCAATTCCCTGATGACCGATCTCACCATGTGGGACGATCAGGCCGCCGCGCTCGGCGATAGCTTTCGCGTGCTGCGCTATGATCAGCGCGGCCATGGCGGCACCGATGCGCCAGCCGGGCCTTATCCTTTCAACACGCTGGTTTCCGATGTCGTGGCGTTGTTCGATGCGCTCGGCATTGCCAACGCGCACTTCGTTGGTCTCTCCATGGGCGGCATGACGGCAGTTGCGCTTGCCGAACGGCATCCGGAACGCGTGAACCGCTTGGTTGCCGCCGATTGCGGCCCCGCATCCACGCCGCAATCCGCCCAGCAATGGGCGGAACGCATCGCACTGGCAAAAGAGGGCGGCATGGACGCTCTGGTCGAACCGACGGTCGGCCGCTGGTTTCCGCCGGAATTCGCCGCCGCAAACAAAGCCGTCGTGGACAAGGTGCGAAACATGGTCCGCACCACGCCGTTGAACGGCTTCATTGGCTGCGCCTCGGCGCTGTCGGATTTCGATCTGAAGCCCGGACTCGCGCAGGTCAAAAATCCCATTCAGTTCCTTTGCGGCAGCAAGGACGCCTCGCTCGGCGGCACCAAGGCGCTGAATGCGGGGATTGCTGGTTCCACGCTGATCGAGATTCCCGGCGCTGGACACATCTCGAACATGGAAAATCCCGGCATGTTCACGCGCACTGTGCGCGAATTCTTGACCGGCTCCTAAGCGGGAACGAATTTGAGATAAGGCTGCGCCTCCTTGAGCGCGCGTGCAAAAGACGGCCGCCCCATCAGCCGCGTGAGGTAAGCGGCCGCATGCGGGTGCTCCTCGGCCAATGGCACCGCCATATTGGCATAGAAGAGCGCCGGCGCGGCGGCGCAATCGGCCATCGTGAAAATGTCGCCCATCGCCCAAGCCCGATCCACCATTTCGTTGTCGATCATGCCATAGGCGATTTTCAGCATCTTCCTGTCGTGCTCGACGCCGAAGGAATCGTTCATGCCTGCGGGACGCAACCGATCCGTCAAAATCTTCTGCATCTGCACATGCACGTGCAGATCGTAGAAGCGGTCCTTCAGCCGGGTCTGAAGCGCGAGATCCGCGTCCTTGGGCAGCAACTCGGTCCGGCCGGGATAATTTTGCGCAAGATATTCGATGATGATGGTGGATTCCGGGATTGTCCGATTCCGTGCCTCGTCGCGCAGCACCGGGAATTGCGCAATGGGCCAGATTTTCTGAAACGCCGCCTTGGCTTCCGCATTGGTAAAATCGACCAGATGGGTTTCGAATGCCGTTTCCATCTCGTAGAGAGCGATGAGCACCTTCTGACAGAAGGAAGAAAGCGGGTGGTAATAAAGCATCAGGGACATTGTTCTGGCCTTTCGCTCAATGCTTG
>DATARE010000596.1:0-3905 GCA_036264295.1 Micropepsaceae bacterium
CGATTCAGATTTGCCGATTTCCACCAAGCCGGTGACCCGGGCCGAATGCGGTTTGCCGGAAGAGGGACTGGTCTTCTGCTGTTTCAACAACAACTTCAAGCTCAATCCGGAAATCTTCGATATTTGGATGCGTCTGTTGAAGGCGAATGAAAGAAGCGTCCTATGGCTGCTGGCGGACAATGTGGCCGCCGTGAAGAACCTGAGAGCGGAAGCGCAGGCCCGCGGCGTGGCGCCCCAGCGTCTTATTTTTGCCGAGCGCATCGAGCTTTCAGAATATTTGGCGCGCCATCGCTTGGCAGATCTGTTCTTGGACACCGTTCCCTATAACGGCCATGCTACGGCCAGCGCCGCGCTTTGGGCGGGACTGCCGGTCCTGACCTGTTTGGGCAAGACATTTCCCGGACGCGTCGCTGCCAGCCTGCTCAGCGCGATTGGATTGCCGGAGCTTGTCGCGAACGACCTCGGCGAATATGAGGCGTTGGCCATGGAGCTTGCCGCCAAGCCGGAAAAACGGGCGGCCTTGCGGCAACGTCTCGCCGACAATCGCCTGAGCTTTCCGCTGTTCGATACAAGGCACTTCACCCGGAATCTCGAGACGGCCTATGTGACAATGCGCAAATTGCATCAGGACGGAGTGCCGCCCGAGCATATTTACGTTGCCCGCGACGCTCATTAGCCTTTCGGGCTCAGCCTAGTTCTTTGGCCACCGCCAAGGCTTCGATCTGAATCAGATTGCCGCCGCGCAAAGGCATCACCAGGGAATCCCGCGTCGGCCGATGCGCGGGATCGGGAAAATGCTCATGCCAGGGCTTGTTGACGGCAGTGCGATAGGAGTCGCTAACGAGATAAACCGTGAGTTTGACCACATCGCCCAAATCCATTCCGCCCGCGGCCAGCACGCGTTTCAGATTCTCGAAACAGAGCACCGCCTGGCTTTCCGGATCGGTCGGCATGATTCCGGTTTCCGGGTCTTTTCCCATCAGCCGGGAGGTGACGAGAATCGGACCGACCCGGCACGCCGTCGGAATCGGGGCGCCATGATGGGAAAGGCCGGGGACTTCAATGCTCTTCTGTCTCATATGCTCTCCAGTGAATTTTCCTCATGCCGAGGAGACCAGCCGCCTCTCCTTCGAGACGCTTCGCTCCTCAGGATGAGGGCGGCTGGGCGTCTCGAAGCATGAGCCGGTGACCGCATCAGAGCAAGCATCACTCATGCCCAGCGTGCGAAGGCGAGGCCAGTGCCGGTCAGGGCCGGCGTGCGATAGCCCGGTATGTAATCGCTCCACACGAGATCGAGGCCCGTGGCCGCGGCCGCCGTGACGATCCAGCTACGGATTTCCGAACTGCCTGCCTGCAGGCGTTTGGGATCGAGGTGCGCCAGATACCCCAGATCCTTGTGCAGTAGCGCCGCCAGGACCCCGCGGTCCAATTCCTCGTCGACGACAAAATGCGAAAGCCCGCCGCTGGCAAGGACACCGACACGCAAATCTTGCGGGAATTCCTCGATCAGCGCTTTTAACGCCTGGCCCAGTTGCACGCAGCGTTTGGGCGAGACCGGGTTGGGCGGGTAATAGGTGTTGAGCATCACCGGCACGATGGGAAGCGGGCGCCCTGCGAGATAGGTGCGGTGGATATAGGAATAGGCGTGGCCTTCATATTGGGTGGCGCCGATTTCGCGCAGCGCGCAGACGTCGAATTCGCGAGACGACAGGCCACGGATGAGATGCAGAGCGAGCTCCGCCTGCACGGGATAATGCACGTCGTGCAGCGGCTCCAACCGGTCGGCCTGCGCGCGTTTGTACCAGTCCGCGTTCGTCACATCGGCTCGCGCGGCATTGCGGATGGTTTGGCCATAATAGATCGCGAGCGCGGGCATCATGCTGTCTTGGAACAGCTCGTGTTGATCGTCGCCAATGACGATCAGACAATCGAGCGCGACCTGATCCATCTGGCGTTTCAGCTCGGCAATGGCGGCAAACGTCCGGTCATAGGCCGAGCCGAGTTTGTCCCACGTGACCATGGTTTCGGAATCGCGCGGAGCAGCCGCAAGCAGCGCGTCATAAGTCGTGGCTGCGCCAGTGGTGTCAAACAGCGGCATGCGGCGGTCGGACTCGCGAAAGGCGCGCGCCCAATCCTCGCGCGTCGCCGCCAGCATCACGCTGTGCGACGAGCCGAAAGCCGCAACAAGCCGCGCCATGATCTTGTCTCCAATGCGCCAAGCCGCGGCATGTTAATGGAAGCGACGGCCGCTTCCTATGCCGGAAGGGCGCGCGCCTGCCTGCGATTGGGACTGGCCGCGCGGCAGATTTCGGCGGCATCCGGGAGCGCTTCGATGCGCCAGGCCAGCGCAAGCAGCTGTGCTGCGGCATCGGCTCCCAGGATATCGTCGGCCAACCCACGAAATTTCGCCTCAAGCTGCTCGTTCGTCATCGGCACTTCTTTGCTGCCGATGGCGTGTTCGATGTATTTTTCGAGCTTGCGGCCATCCTTGAGCGTGACGCGGACATAGACTTCGTCGTCGCGCAGTTTGGGATCGATCTTCGCATCCACGCGGTCGCGCAAGGCGATCACTTTCGGATCGCGCACCATTGCATCGGAATATTCCTTCTCGCCGGCGGCGCCATGCAGAAGTGCCACGGCGCAGGAGTGAAAGACGCTGAATTTGCCTTCCAACCCGACCTGCGGCGTGCGCTTGCCGGTCAGTTCCAGCACCAAAGGCGCAACGGTCAGTTCCACCTTTTCCACTTCCGTGCCGTTCAGACCGTTTTCCTTTTTCAATTGCACGCAGCCATCGATGGACGGGTGAATGACGATGCCGCAGGCAAATGGCTTGTAGGAATTCAGCGTGACTTCGAAGGTTTTGCCAAGCCCTTCGGTGATGCGCGAATAATCCTGCTTGGTCGACATGACATTGGCGAAACCGCGCTTGGCTTCGATCACCTGGTTCGAGCTGGTGAAATTCCGTTGCGCCAGCAGCGCTGCCGCCAAACCATTCTGCGCCGCCCGCCCGGGATGAAAGCTTTTGCAATGGGTCCCGAACATTTCCCGGAAGCCCGAGGATTGCGTGCCGGCAATGCCCAGCGCCCACATCATCTGCTGCTCATTCAGGCCGAGCAATTTGCCCGCCGCCGCGGCGGCGCCGAACACGCCGGTGGTGCCGGTGATGTGCCAGCCGACATCGTAATGATTGGGGTAAACCGCATTGCCGATGCGGCATTCGACCTCCACGCCTAGGATGAAGGCGTGCAGCAGTTCGGCGCCGCTGAGGCCCTTGTATTCGGCCAGCGCGAAGATCGCCGATGCCACGGGGCCGGAAGGGTGGATGATGGTCGGCAAATGCGTGTCGTCGAAATCGAACACATGGCTGCTGATGCCGTTCATGAGGGCGGCATGAAGGATGTCGGTCTTTTCGGAACGGCCGAGCACGGAAGCCTGCGCCTCGCCTGCGAAGGGCAACAACGCCGCTAAAGCGCAATCCACCGCCTCATGGTGAGCCGCGCCCACCGCGCAACCAAGCCAGTTGAGGATCGAACGAACGCCTTCGCGTTTCACCGCCTCGGGAATATCGCTCAGCTTCGAATTCACCACATAGCGCGCAAGCGTGCGGGTCACTTCCATTGCTCACTCCAAATCAGATGTCGAAAAAAACGGTTTCGCCGGAGCCGCCGAGGCGGAGATCGAAACGATAGACACTCCGCGCGGCGGGCGTATTGACAGCGATCAAGCTTGACCGGCGCTGTTCCGGAACCAGTCCAAGGATCGGATCGTCGGCATTTTCGGTGGCATCGCAGAAATAAATCCGGGTGGCGAGGCGCTTCAGGAAGCCCGGTCCCATGATGCCGAGCGCGATATGGGGCGCCTGCAAGCTGTTGCCGGGGCCGGGCACCCGTCCGGGACGCACCGTG
>DATARE010000614.1:0-2044 GCA_036264295.1 Micropepsaceae bacterium
ACCATCACGCCGCCCGTACCAAGTCCGCGATGACAGCCGGAACGCTGGTGTCGAAGCCGACCACGTCCAGCATGCCGCGGTCGTTCGGGTCTGCGCCACCGAACCACTCACGTCGAGCGCGAGCAGCACCGGCTGTTGCACGGTTCAATGTTCTGAAACGTCGCGTAGAACGCTTCATCCAGCGCGTCCACAACCGCCGACACCGGCGACCACTGTGCTTGCGTTGTTGCCGTCGGCAAGGTGGTAAATGAAAGACATCATTTATTGAGACGTCAGGTTAAGTTCGCTCAGCAATCTCCGCAACGGGCTGCCAGCTTTGCCCCGCTGCCAGACAATGAACAGATCCCAGGTGGCACCGGCGTCAGCGATGGGGACCATTACCACGTTCGGAAGTTTCAGGTGAGAAATGAAGACCGGTTGAATCGAAATCACGTCTTCATTCGCTGCCAGGGCGAGAGATTCCACCAGATCCATTGCTCCGCCAATGGCGACCAGGCGGGGACGGAACCCGCCATACTTGCGGCAGAACTGAACGATCCTCTGGTTATATCCAGGCACCGCATCGTCCGATGCCCGAACGAACGTTTCGTCCTTTAATTGTGAAAGCGACACCTGTTTTTCGGTAGCGAGCCGGTGACTGACGGGAAGCGCCACCAAGCTCCGAACCGTCGCCAATTTACGGGCATAAAAATCGCGCGAGAGCAGGTCTGCGCCGTGCAACGTCAATGCCAAATCAATTTTTCCCTGCCGCAGCGCGGCAATCATCTCGCCGGGCGTTTGATCGAGCATTTTGACTTTCAGCTTCGGATACGCGCGCCGCAGCACGGCCAGAGCAGGTCCAAGGTACTCCTCGGCCGCCGACGCAATATAGCCGATGCGCAACCGTTCACTTTCTCCGCGAACGAGCCGGCGGGCTTCGGCCATCGTGGAATCATAATCCGCCAGAAGCGTTTTTGCCCTTTCGGCCAGAGCGTGACCGCCGTTGGTGGGACGCACCCCGGTCGATGTTCGCTCCAAAACGCGCCCGCCGAGATCGAGTTCGAGCGATTGCAGCTGTCGCGTGACGGCGGATTGAGAAATGTGCAGACGCTCCGCCGCGCGACGGAGGCTGCCTTCCTCAAGGACCACCAGGAACAAACGAAGCTTTTCCAGCACGATTGAAACAGTGATGCAAAATGCGCATCACCGCAATCGCCAACCGGCATTAGCGCAAACACTTGGAAGGCGTAGGCTTCTGGTATGAATGATAAAAATGTGATGAGTGGGGAAACTGGACAATTATGAATACTCAACATTACTTTTTCGATCTGACTCAACGCCCGCCGCGAAGCTTTCGCGTCCGTTTGGGCAACTACGTGATTTTGGCCCGCATGTTCGACAAGGGCCGGGCGACCCTCGCCGGGAAAAACGGCGAGTATAAATACAATTCCCCAACCGATCAGAGACTGGTGCAATTTCTTGATTTTGATCCGGATGCCCTGCTCAAGGAATTGGCGGCCGGCAAAGGCGATGGGGAAATCCTCGAATGGGTCCAAGCCCATTCCAAAACGCCGCGCTCGCCGTGGGAAATCGAAGCCTGGTCTGCTTTCATGGAAAAACGCGGACCCGACAGCGACGCCGAAACACTTGCGTTCTTTGCCGAAATCCTGGGCAAGCTTTCGAAAACCCGCGAAGACGTCAAAACCTGGTTTGAAGTCGGTGAACTCGATGACTATGTCAGCTTTGGCGGCAAAGCGTAAATCTCACAAAAACAACGAGATCAAGAACAGAGGACAAAACATATGAGTAATAACCCTGTCCAGACCGTGAAAGACTTTTTTGCAGCAATCGGCCGCGGCGATTTACAACGCCTGCTGGTGTTGTGTGCCGAAGATATCGAGTGGATTATTCCGGGCGAGGGCTGGCCGCTGGCTGGCACGTACCGCGGGCACGCGGGATTGGCGGATTTGCTTCAGAAGGCTTCCGAAACGCTGGAGACTTTCACGGAGCCCCGCGAATTCGTAGCGCAGGGAGACCGGGTTCTGGCCGTCGGCTTCGCCAGGGG
>DATARE010000616.1:0-11732 GCA_036264295.1 Micropepsaceae bacterium
TTGGGCCCGCGCCAGCGACAGCTCGTAATTGGACGGGAAGCGGATCGTGCGGATTGGCGTGCTGTCGGTATGGCCGACCACGGTGACAGTGCCGGGCTCGTCCTGGACCGCCGCGCCGATGCGCAACAGAACATCGACATAGCGATCTTCCACATTGGCGCTGCCGGCGCCGAAAATGCCGCTGCCTTGAAGCGAGATGGTGATGGTGCGGTCGGTTTCGCCCACCGCCACCAGATTGGCCTTAATCTCCGGCGCCAGGAATTGGCGCAGCCGGTCGGCGTGGCTGGCATATTTGGGCAGGCTGGTGCCGCCGGCGATGGAGGGCGGATTGGCCGGCGGCAATTGCGCCAGCTCGGCGAACACCGGATTGGAGGCGGCGCCCAGAAGCAGGCTGAGCCCGATGAAGATGACCACCAGAACCGCCGCCGCCGTGGCCGCGAAAACCCAAATCGGAATCCGGCTCGGCAGCGAGGTGTGCGCGGCCTGCACGCCCTGCCAATGCGGCGACAATTCGCGCTCGAACTTGCCGCGCTGCTCGCGGACGGCCGCATAAAGATTTTCGCGCAGCCGCGCCAGTTCGGCCGCGCCTGTGGACTGAACCCGGAGCCGCCCCTCGAAACCAAGCGAGAGACAGAGATACATCACTTCGAGAACGTCCAGATTCGCCCGCGTCTCGGCCACGAGCGGACGCAGAGCATCGAAGAACCAATCCCCGCCCGTGACCTGGCCGTGGAAGACACTGAACAGCGTGGCGGAGCGCCAATTGCTGTTCGCGCCCCAGGGCGTGTTGAGCACCAGATCGTCGATCAACGCGCACACCGCGCGGTGCGCCGCCTGCTGCGTCTTGGCCGGCACGTTCGCCGCACGCATGCGTTCCTGGAAGAGCTTGAATTCCTGGAGAATGCGTTCGCGCAGCGCCGCCAAATTGGGTTCGACCGCCGAGCCGCGGATGCGAATGGCGATGGCAAAGAGCGGTCCCGCCGCGGCCAGGACCGGATTCAGGCCCGGAAGAAACAGTTCCGAAAGCGAGATGTCCTGGGCGGCCATGGCTGCCGGGGCGGATTCGGGCGCCTGCGCGGCGCGGGGCGCGGGCCGCGGCACACTCGGACGCCCGGGCATCGGGCGGATGACGGTTCTTTCGGGGTCGATACGAAATGGATCATCGGGTTCGGCCATAGGCTCATCTCCGTATCGCCCAGAATTCCATGGCAAGACCTGGGAAATCGCCGCCGATATGGAACGCAAACGCGGCGGAGGTTTTCAACTCGCGCCACAGTGGATCCTTTCGGTCCAGCTCGAAATAGACGGTGCCGGCATGGAAGGGAATCTGCCGCGGGCTCACCGGCAGCGGCCGTATCGGTATGCCGCGAAGCGCGCTGTTGACGAGCTTCACGATCTGCTCGACAGGCCCGATGGTGGTGAGACCGGCGAAATTGCGGCGAATATGTTCGTCCTGCACGTCGGCCTTCACCGCCAGAACGAAGCTCGCATCGTTCAGCAGCGATTTGTCGTTCAGAACCGCAACCCGCACGCCATGGGCGCGTTCCTGCAGCGGAATGGGCACCGCGCTTTGGTCGATGACCGCGCTCAGCGCCTGGCGCAGTTCGGCCATCACCGGGCCGAAGCTGTTCTGCAGATCATCGTGACGGTAATCGGGAAAATCGATCGGACGGCGCGTGCGCGTCACGAAGGTCGAGAACTCGCCCGCCATTTCCAGCAGCGTCGCATAGAGATGGACCGGGTGCAGTTCTGACAGGCCGGCGTAATGATGGATCAGCGGTTCGTAGCGGTTGATCATCTGCAGCAGCAGGAAATTGGCGATCTCCGCGGTGCCGCCTGCGGCTTGCGTCGCGCGGCCCGCCAATTCTTCGGCGCGCTGATGCAGCAATCCCTGCAGCTCGATGGAAATTCCCGCCAGCGCGGGTATTGCCGGACAGGCGAGCGCAGGAGGAATATAGCGCTCGTCCAGCACCACCGCTTTGTCGCTGCGCACTTCCATAATGCGCGCCACGCCGAGGCAGACAAAGCCCGCGCGTTCGCTCGATTCGAGCGCGTAGCGAAGCTGGAGCTTTCCCACTTCGAGGTCGGCGCTGGTGTCATTGCCCGCCACCGCATCGAAGGCGCGAAAGGAAGATGCGGTGAACCGGGCCGCCGGTGTTTCGTGGCTGGCGGTTGCGACCTCAACCCGGCCAGGCTGGCGTTCCGGCAGAGTGAGATAGACGATTTCGTTGCGGATGTTCGAACCGATTTCGAGCGGTTCGGGATGGTTGCCGTCGGCTATCAGATCGAAGGGCGTGCCGTCCGGCAATATGCCGCGGCACTGCGCCAGACCGAACTTGCCCCCGATCAGCAGCTCGCGGCTGACCTTCAGCTCCAACACGCCATAGGCATAGGGCGTGACGCCCGCGACCCGTTCGCGCACCAGGCGCTCGATATACCGGTCGTGCTGCTGAAAATGCTGCGGCCGCAGGAACATTCCTTCGGACCAGACGACCTTATTATCAGCCCCCATTCCTCTGCCGATCTGCCGTAAACGTGCCCTGGGAAGCGGGAAATCGCCACCCACCATCCATACTACCGGATGTGTCTACTTTCCACGAATGTATTTGGCATAGGCGTCCGCGAAAGCCTTGCCGAAGGTGCCGTGAAAATCCTCCGCGAGTTCGCCGGCGATTTCGGCATAGGTGGCTTCATAGACCTCCCACAGCCGCGCCTTTTTCATCCCCGGTAAGCCGTCCAGAATCGAGCGCTTCCCCATCCGCTGCTCAAGACGTTCCGGATCGATCTGTTCGAGCAATTGAGTCAACGCCACCTGAATCCCGGCGATAAGCGCCATCTCATGCGCCTTGATATCGTCCAGCGCCTCGCGCATCGCGTCGGGCCCCGGCGTGAAACCCTGGCGTCCGGCAATCATGGTGGCGACGATCTCGTCCAGCGGCGCTTTGGATTTTAGGGGATTGTTCTGCGCGGCGCCGAATTGCGTCTTGTCGACGCGAAGCTCGGTCTTGAATTGCTCGCGCGCGGCCAGGATGGCGCAGATGCCCTCGATGGCGGCGCGATAGGTCTCGCCCGCGGTTCGCAACTTGGCGTTGGAGTCGCCGGTAACGATGCGGCTGAGGCCCGCACCTTTGAGAAAGGGCGAAAGGCCGTCCGCTTGCGGCGCGGCGGGCCGGGCGGCAGGTTCGACCGTGGGCCGCAGATCGCCCAGGATGTCGGCATCGTCCGGAAGCAGATTGCGCACCTTGGGAAGCGCGAAGGCTTCCTTTTCGATCGGCACATCGTCGGGGTAGGTGATGTCGTCGGGAAGAATCTTCTGTTGAAACGGATCGGCGTATGGAGTCGTGCCGGCGGGCTCGAATGGTCCCAACGACTCATTGTCCAGTTCGGGAAAGGCCGGTTGGGGGGCATCGGAAAAGACCGGCTGCGGCGGCTGAGCAAGGTCATCGAAAAGCGGCTCCGGCCCGGGAAAGGCGGCGGCGGAATCGGGGAAGGGAGTTGGCTGAGGGAAGCCTGGCGAAACGGAAAATGGGGATTGCGCCCCTTCCAGCGAGACCTCGAAGACATATTCGCCCAGCGTGATGCGGTCGCCTTCGTGAAGGGGCACGCGCTCACCTTGGCGTAGCTTGCGGTCGTTCACCACCGAGCCGAAGCTGCTGCTGTCGATGAGGCCAAATCCGCCCTTGTCATAGACGATCTGGCAGTGTTTGCGCGAAACGCTGGTGTCGTTGGGCAAGACCCAATCATTGTTGGTCTGGCGGCCCAGCGTAATTCCCCGCGCGCCCACGGCCGCGCTTTCGAATCGCCGCGTGATCGCGCTGCCGCCCGGCGGGCTTTGCACGATGGTGAGAACGAGATTCATGGCGGGAAAATGCTCAGCCGCCGATCAGCACGGTTGGGAAGCCCAGAATGATGTTTCCGCCATGCGCCGTTAAATCTCCGATGCGAGCCGCCGGCAGGGAATTCACCAGCACCGTGGCGCTGCCTTTGACGATAGTGTCGGGAGGCCCGACGCAGGTCAGCGAGTCGCTGACCCTGGCCTGGGGCATCTTTCCCGTGATCACCGTGGGTGAGCCCAGGATAATCGGTCCGCCGACATGGGGAACGATGCCCGTCACCATCGGACAAACATGCATGTCGGTTATTCTGGAGGCGGGCATACCCATGAGCGCGCCCTAGCTGCCTTTCGCTTCGTTGCGGCCGCTACCACCATTGGCAATGTCGATCGCGGTTTTAATATAGCGCTGGCGCTTTTGGTCCGCCAATGCCGCTTCGGTCTGCACCGCGGCCAGGGTGACGGCGCCGGACACCGCGACACCCGTCAAATGGGGCGATGGCGGCACCGCCGGCAAATCCGGCGGCGCCAGGCTGGGCCCGCTCCAGAACGCGGCCACCGCGGCCCAGGCCGAGGGCGTTTCGAATTTTGCCTCCTTCGCCCGCTCCCAGGCGGCATAGCGGAGTTCTTCGGTGGGGCGATATACCCAGGCTTCGGCTGCCGCCAGCGCGGCCGCGACGGGTGGGGGCGCGGACTCGCGCAAATCGGCGCGGGCGGAAACGCAGGCCCACCACACCGCTTCGCGCTTGGGTAAGCCGAAGGCCAGGAAGTGCACCGCGTCGTTGAAAGCCGATTTCGCCATCAGCTGTTGCAGATAGACCGCCGGCGTGGCGCCGGGAATGGCCGGCAGCACGCGGTCGGCGGCACGGGCAAGCTGCAGCACCTCATCCGCCTGCCGCGCCGTGATCTTGGTGAGCGCTCCGGTTTCCACGGTCAGCCTCAGTTAATCATGGTGACGCCGCCCTTGAGGGTCAGCATGCCATCGCCATCCACTTCCGTCATTGGGCTTTTCATATTGCACGTCGCGGAGCCTTCGATCTTCACCATGATGCCTTTGATCTTCACGCCGGTCTGGTCGATGACGACGCTGTTATCGCCGACCTTCAGCGTAATGGACTGCATCGCTTCGACCTTGCTCGATCCGGCGTCGATCTTCAGGCTGTGATTGCCCTGCCCGATTGTCTCGGTGACGTTTCCCGTCTGCGTGTCCAGCTTGCGGTTGCCTTGCTCGACCGTGAGGGTGTCGTCATTGACGACGACGCGCTTGAAATCCTTTTGCGCGTGAATGAAGATTTCTTCCGACCCGGATTTGTCTTCAAACCGCAATTCATTGCTTTTGTCCGCCGTGCCGGCCGCATCCCAATTCGAGCCGCGAATGCCGCTCTGCGTCTTGTTCGCGGGCACCGAAAAGGGAAGCTTGTTCTTGCCGTTGTAGACCATGCCCACGATCAGCGGCTGATCGGGATCTCCGTTGAGAAATTCGACCACCACCTCGCTGCCGATGCGCGGCAGGAATTGGGTGCCCATCTGATTGTAGGCCCAGTTCTGCGCCACGCGGGCCCAGCGCGATTGATCATCCTGGTCCCAAGGAAACTTGAGCTTTGAACGGCCATATTCGTCGGGGCCATCGGTGACCATCGCGGTCTGCGGCCCGCGAATAAAGGGGCGATGAGACACCCGCGGCGGACGGAAATTCAAATCCGCCGGCATGCATTCGAAGCTGTTCTCATAGCTTGTGGGCGCTTCGAACGGCACGCCCGAACCATCCCGGGCGCGATGCTCCACGGAGACGAAGACATAGGTGTCGGCGCCACCCGAAGGCAGAACGAGCTGATGGTCCTTGGTGCTGAACTTGGAGGCCGGCTGTGCCCGGAAATCTATGGACGTGCCGTGAACCCGCACCGCATCCGTCTCGTGTTCCTCCATGCGCAGCCGCGCCCATGCGGTTGCCTCGCCCGTGGTGCCGTATCCTCCCGGATATTCATAAAAGGGCCGGTCGGCGACACCTGAGGTTTGCACGGCGGGAAGGCCTCGCGACGTGCCGGTCATGACCGAGACGGCCTTGAAATCCCAATCGCCATGTTCGAAGGAATTGGCGCCGACGCGATATTGCGGTTCCCAGTTGTCAATGCAGCCGGTGAAATCCAATGCGCCAAGACCGGTTCTGGAATAATCGGCAGAGCCGTTGCCCATCACGATGGGACAATTCGCATCACCATGATCGAAATAGAAGAACAGCCCTTCGTCTTCCAACAGACGCGAGGCGAAATTGAAATCGCTTTCGCAATATTGGACGATATATTCGCGTTGCGCGCCGGCGGTTTTCGATTTGACGTTGAGACCGCCTGCTTTCAGGACCTGATCGACGACGTCAGTCGCTTTCTTATCTGCGAAAATCTTGCATTTTTGATTGAGCGAGAGGAGCCATGCCGGCGGCACCAGTTCGGCGATCTGCAAATTGTAATCGCGGATCGAGGTTTGCACGGTCTGGAACCGGCCTACGATGCCGCTGAATTTCCGGACCTTGTCCTTCTCCCTCAGCGCCAGCGTTATAGGTTTGCCGAGAATCTCGCTCGGTTTGAGCGCCCGGCCAAACGTCATGATTTCCAGTTGGAAGCGCGACAGCGCGGACAGTCGCTCGGTGCCATTGAAGCCGGTGATCAACATCTTCTTCGTTCCCAGATGGAACGATTCGACGGAGATCAGCCGCTGCGTCTGGTCGAACTCGATGTCTTCGAGGTCAGCCACCGGGAATCACCCGGCGGCGGGAGTCTGGAACCGGGGTCTGGCAAGGGACTGTCGATCCAACATAGGCCGCCCACCGCCACCTTTGCGGAAACACGCGGCCGGGCGACGGATACCCGGCCGGGCGTAACCGGAAAGCACCCGCTAGACCGTCTTGGCGGTCGTAAGATCGTAGCCCTTCACGATGGGCTGTCCGGCCTTATTGTCCGAATCATACGGGATATATTTCTCGGTGATTTTCGTGAAGTTCAGCGAGAGCGACTCGGATGGCTTGTCGCCGCCCGATGACATCGAATAGCCGGATATCAAGGTGTTGGTCAGTTCGAAATGAAGATAGGCGCTGACCTTGTCCTTGTCGCCGGTCTGGACCATGTCGATCTTGACCAGTTTCGACGCACCCGCGGTCGACCAGCTGAACAGGTCGATGGATGCGGTATCGAACTGCTTGGAGAGGGTTATTTCGCTGATGGAGGGATGACCCGACTCGCGCTTCGAACCGCCGCCGACCGGGGTCGATATGGCGCGGCCGATCCCAAACTGAAGCGACGACACGTCGATCCATTTCTCATAACCGGCTGCGGTCACCTCGCCATTGATGCTGTCAATCTTCATATAAATCGGCATGGAAACCCCCAAAGAATAGTCGGACCAATACATCTTACCGGCAAACGCAAACCGGTAAATCTTTTGAAGTGTACACGCTTAAGAGCGCCCTAACGGTGGGACGCCAAACGTGCTCGTGCGAACGCCGGATCGATAATTCCCTCACGTAAGCGTATAGTTGAACCCACCGTCAGTGTCCATAGACAGCTGCACTTGGCGGAAGGATTCACCATTCGCCATCTTCTCCAAAAACCGTGCCGAAATCTCCGGCAGCACGCCGCGCGAGATGACATTTTCGATATTCCGGGCGCCGCTTTCGGCTTCCGTGCAACGCGTGGCGATGGCCTCGATCACGTCAGGGGTGTAGGTGAAATTCGCGCGATAGTTTTCCGCGATGCGCTTCTGAATGCGGCCGAGCTGCAATTTGATAATGAGGCGCAGCGTGTCGGGGCTAAGCGGGAAATAGGGCACCAGAGTCACGCGGCCCAGGAACGCGGGCTTGAAAACCTTTAACAGCTCGGGCCGCAAGGCTTCCGCGAGTCCTTCCTCATCCGGCATGGTTTCGGGATCGGCACACAATTTGGCAATGGTATCGGTGCCGGCATTGGAGGTCATGATGACGACGGTGTTCTTGAAATCGATGTCGCGGCCCTCGCCATCGCGCAGCTGGCCCTTGTCGAACACCTGATAGAACACGTCCTGCACGCCGGGATGGGCTTTCTCCATCTCGTCGAGCAGCACGACGCTGTAAGGCCGGCGGCGCACGGCCTCGGTCAGCACGCCGCCTTCCCCGAAGCCAACATAGCCGGGGGGCGAGCCGACCAGCATCGAGACCTTATGTTCTTCCTTGAACTCGGTCATGTTGATGACGGTCAGGCTTTGCGAGCCGCCATAAAGCAGCTCCGCCAAAGTGATGGCAGTCTCGGTCTTGCCGACGCCGCTGGTGCCGACCATCAGGAACACGCCGATCGGTTTTCTCGGGTCGGTCAGCTTGGCGCGCGAGGTGCGCATGGCCTGCGCAATCGCTTCCAGCGCATGGGATTGGCCGATGATCCGCTCGCTCATCGTCTCCTTGAGCGAGAGCACCGTCTTGATCTCGTTGGACACCATGCGGCCGACGGGAATGCCCGTCCAATTGGCGATGACTTCGGCCACGGCTTGGGCATCGACGCTGACATGCACCAGCGGTTCTTCGCCCTGGACCGCAATCAGCTTCTGCTTGGTGCGTTCGAATTCGTCACGCAACGCCATGGTGTCGGCCGAACTCAGCTTCTCCCCGCCATCCTTGCCGGCGTGGCCGGCTTCGAGTTTGTCCCGCAGCTCGCGAAGGATGCCGACCAGCCGGTTTTCCTCGGCCCAGCGGGCTTCCAGATGGCGCAATTCCTCTTCGGTTGTCTTTTTGTCGGCGGACAATTGCTCCAGCGTTTCGGCATGGTCGGACCCCGATGCGGTTTCGCGGCCCAGAATCTCCATCTCGGTCGAAACCAGCTGGATGCGCCGGCGGCAATCTTCCAATGCCGCCGGAAGCGCGTTCTGGCTCATCGCCACGCGGGCGCAGGCGGTATCCAACACGCTGACCGATTTGTCGGGCAGTTGACGGCCGGGGATGTAGCGCTTGGAAAGCCTGACCGCTTCGACGACGGCCTCGTCCAACACCCGCACCGCGTGATGCTGTTCGAGCATGCTTACGAGGCCGCGCATCATCGCAATCGCGGCGGCTTCGTCCGGCTCCTCGACTTTGACCACTTGAAAGCGGCGCGCCAGAGCCGGATCGCGTTCGAAATATTTCTTGTATTCGCCCCAGGTTGTGGCGGCGATGGTGCGCAGATCGCCGCGCGCGAGCGCAGGCTTCAAAAGATTGGCCGCATCGCCCTGCCCTGCGGCGCCGCCCGCCCCGATCAGCGTGTGCGCCTCGTCAATGAACAGGATGATGGGAGTGGGCGAGGCCTTCACCTCGTCGATGACGGATTTGAGACGGTTCTCGAATTCTCCCTTTACCCCGGCGCCCGCCTGAAGCAGGCCGAGATCGAGCGTCCTGAGCGCAACGTTCTTCATCGCTTCGGGGACTTCGCCCGCGGCGATCTTCAGAGCGAAACCTTCCACGACGGCGGTTTTTCCCACGCCCGCTTCGCCGGTCAGGATGGGATTGTTCTGGCGGCGGCGCGTCAGAATATCGATGACCTGCCGGATTTCGCTGTCGCGGCCGAGCACCGGATCGATCTTGCCGGCCTTGGCGCGCGCGGTCAGGTCGATAGTGAATTGATCCAGCGCCCCGCCACTGGGCGCACCTGCGGGCGCCTGCCCGCCGGCTGCCGCCGTGCCGGAAGGCGCGCTTGCTTCGGCTTCGACCGTGCCGGCCGTGATCTTCGCAAGCTCGTTGCGCAGCGATTCGACGGCAATCTTGTTGAATTGGGGGGAGGCCTCGCGCGCGACCTGTGCGAGCGCGTCGTCACTCAGAAGCGCCGACAGCAGGTGCCCGGAGCGCACCCGGGGGGCGCCATGCACCAGCGAAGCCATCAACCAGGATTCCCGCGCCAGGGAGACGATTTGCGGCGACAGGGAAGGAGCCCGGCTGTTGCCGGTCTTCAACTTATCCAGGACCTTATTGAGGTCAGCCGCGAGGCGCGCCTCGTCGACGCCGTAATGCTTGAGACAGGCGACCAGATCGCCGCCGCGCACGTCGAGCAGCTTCAACAGCCAATGCTCGACCTCCACATTATAATGGGTGCGGGACAGAGTGAGCCCGGCCGCGGCTTCCAAAGCACGCCGGCAAGGCTCGTTGAGCTTGCCCATTAACGATTTGAGATCGATTGCCGCCACATCCGCCCCCTTGCGTGCTGCCCATCCATACTAACCTCAGACCATCGTCGGGAGCGAGTGCTAGCTTCCCGTTAAGCGAACGGCGAAATAAAATGGATGCGCAAGGCCTTAATCGGCTATAGAATCCAATCTCACACCTCGGAAAGGGGCAAAGAGGGTGGGCTCGCCCCAGTGCATCGATATTGAAAAGCTGTTGGCGCCGATTTCAGACGGCGCCCCAGCCGGCAGCAATATTCGCGAGGACGTCTCACCGGCGTCCCTCTATTTCCGCTTGAAGGACGCCCGCAGCGCGGCACGCGTCGCGGAAAAGCGTGCCGATGCCGAAGGCGAAAGCCAGGGCGTGACCCCGGAATGGCGCACGATCCAGGAATTGGCCACCAAAGTCCTTTCCGAGCAGTCCAAGGACCTGGAAGTCGCCGCCTGGCTGATCGAGGCTCTGGTTCGCTTGCAGGGATTTCCCGGCTTGCGCGACGGATTCCAGCTCGCCAGGGGTTTGGTCGAGCAATATTGGGACACGCTCCACTCGCTGGAAGACGAGGAAGGCGTGGCCACCAAGGTGGCACCTTTGACCGGTCTGAATGGCGCGGATGGCAGCGGCACGCTGTTGCAACCGATTCGGAAAATCGCCCTGACCAAAGCGGTCGGCGAAGGACCCTTCGCCGCCTATCATTACGAGCAGGGCTGGTCGCTTTCGGAAATTTCCGATCCAGAGGTGCGCGCCCGCCGCGAGCAAAGCGGCGTGGTGACGCTCGACCGCTTCATGGCGGTGGCCAATGCCAGCGGCGGCGCGTTCTATGTCACGCTGCTCGAGGATATTCAGGCCAGCATCGATGAATGGGGCAAGCTCGGCGCCGCACTCGACGAGCGGGCCGGCGATGCCTCGCCGCCCACCTCCGCGATCCGCGAGATTCTCTCCACCATCCTCGAAATGGTTCAGCGCTTCAGCAAGGACCTGGTGGCGCGCGTCACGCAAATCGCCCAGCGCCCCTCCGGCGACGTCGTGCCGGCGAACGGTTCGGGCTCCGATGAGGGCGCGGCCGGACATGGCTTCAACGGGGGAATACGGAGCCGCGAAGATGCACTGCGCGTGCTTTTGCTTGTCGCTGAATATTTCCGCGCCAACGAGCCGCATTCGCCCACCGCGATCAGCCTGGAGGAAACAGTCCGGCGCGCGCGTCTTTCATTCTCCGATTTGCTGATGGAATTGTTGCCCGACAGAACGGCGTGGCGTTCGGCGTTGACGAGTGCTGGAATCAAACCGCCACCCGAGAACTCTTGACAGGCCGTGGATTTGATCGAATCCAGGGACGACATTGAAAGGAAACGATGATGGCCAGCATCAATGACAAGCTCGAGCGCGTTCGCAAGCCGCGCGTGCACATCAAATATGAAATCGAAGAGGAAGGCGCGGTCGTCGAACGGGAGCTGCCCTTTGTCGTGGGTGTAATGGGCGATTTCTCTGGCAATCCGACAAAGCCTTTGCCGCCCCTGAAGGACCGCAAATTCGTTCAGATTGATCGCGACAATTTCAATGACGTGATGGGGCGCATTTCTCCGGAGCTGAACATTCGCGTGAACAACACGATGAAGGATGACGGCTCCGAAATGGCCGTGCAGCTCAAATTCCGTTCGATGGAAGATTTCGATCCGGGCAAGATCGCCGAGGCCGTGCCCGCGCTGAAGAAACTGTTGGACACGCGCAACCAGCTCCGCGACCTCGCCACCAAGGCCG
>DATARE010000617.1:0-3831 GCA_036264295.1 Micropepsaceae bacterium
CGCCGCACGGCTGAGCCGTGGGAAGAACGGATTTGCGCGGAAAATGCATCCCAGGGCCGGCATGAGGGAATCGAGCATCCCCCTGTCGCGGAAAAGGTGGATTTCTAAGGCGCCCTTCGGCCCGCCGGAGATCGGAAATAGCGCTTTATGATTCCTTCGCCTTTGTCCGCCGTGATTTTCGACAAGGACGGTCTTCTGCTCGACACCGAGACGGTCGTGCGCACCGCGATGTTTCAGGCGGCCACCGATCTCGGCTATCGGATGGCCGACGAATTGCACCTCAGCCTGATCGGGCACGCGCGCGATACCAACGACGCGATGCTCAGGCGACATTACGGCGTGGATTTTCCACTCTCCGCTTATCGGGAGAGATGCCGCATTCATTTTGAACATATCTGCCGTGACGCGGTGCCGGTCAAACCCGGCGCCCGCGAATTGCTGAGCCTGCTCAAAGAGAAGCGCATTCCGACGGCCGTTGCCACCTCGACCGGACGGGATCGCAGCGAAGAAAATCTACGGCGGACGGAGCTTGCCGGGTTTATCGACGTGCTGGTGACGCGCGATGAAGTGCGGCTCGCCAAACCGGATCCGGAATGTTTTCTGAAAGCCGCCGCGCTGCTCGGCGCCGCGCCCGGAGAATGCCTTGCGCTCGAAGATTCCCACAATGGCATTCGCGCTGCGCATGCGGCTGGCATGGCCACCATCATGGTGCCCGATATGCTGCAAGCGACGCCGGAAATCCGCTCCTTATGCGCCGGCGTCGTGAACAGTCTTCATGACGTGCGCGACCTCATCGCGCGCGCTCCATTGAGCGGCCTACCGCACCGGGCTTGATGGCTTTCCGGATGAGGAATCCGGATTGAGCTTCTGCTGCAGCGCGCGATCGCGCTCGGCGCGCGCATTCCGTGCGTTGTCGAATTTTTCGACATCGGCCCGGTATTGTTCATAGGCCTTCACGTCTTCGAGGTGGCGCGCATCGCAACGCTGGGAAGGATAAAGCTTCATCTCCAGACACCACATGTCGAAGCTGAACAATTCTTCCTGTGCAGGGGCGCTGAAGGCGGTGCTTTCGTAACCGGCGCCGGCGCTTGCCAACAACAA
This sequence comes from Micropepsaceae bacterium, assembly GCA_036264295.1. Taxonomy (GTDB): domain Bacteria; phylum Pseudomonadota; class Alphaproteobacteria; order Micropepsales; family Micropepsaceae; genus CAIYRG01. The sequence continues at coordinate 1,102 of DATARE010000617.1, forward strand.
AGCGGCCAAGGCGATTTTGCAGGCATGTTTCGGCATGACGCGGGCTCCTTCTTGTGGAACCGAGCATGCCGATTTCGGCCATTCCCGCCTTGATCTGCATCAAGCAGGCGCCCAAATCAGCCCACGCGGGGCAGCCGCAAGACGGCTTTCAGCCCACCCAGCGCGGAATCCTCCAGCCGGATTTCGCCGCCATACAATTGCGCAAGGTCCCGCACGATCGGCAGTCCCAGCCCCGATCCGGGCACCCGCTCATCGAGCCGTTTGCCGATCTGGAATACCATCTCGCGCGATTCCAAAGGCAACCCCGGACCGTCATCTTCCACGCTGACCACCGCCTGTCTTGCACTGGCATCGACACTGCCGCGAATGGCGACCCGCTGGGTGCACCATTTGCAGGCATTGTCGATGAGGTTGGCCAGCATCTCGTTCAAATCCATGGGATCGCACATCGCGACGCAATCGGGGTCGATGGCCACGTCGAATTTTGGATGCTTGCCAGCATAAAGCCGCCGCATGGCGCTGACGATATTGGTGACGGCCTGCGGCAAAGGCGCGTTCACGCCGGGCACCGAACGGGATGCGGCGGCGCGCGTCCGCGCGATCTGATAATCGATCTGCCGCTGCATGCGCTGGCATTGCTGCAGGATGACCTGCGCCGCCTCCACTTGGCCGCGATGTTCGAGCCGGTCTGCTTCGTCGGCCAGCACCGCCAAAGGCGTCTTCAGGGCGTGGGCGAGATTGCCGGCTTGCGCGCGGGCACGCACCACCATCTGGCCATTCACGTCGATCAGGCTGTTCAGGTCATCCACGACCGGCTGCACTTCCAACGGGAAGCTCTGCGGCAAATGCGTCGCCCTCCCGGAGCGTATGGCGCGAAGTGCCTTGCCCAGCCGGGTCATGGGCTGCAATCCGAACACCACTTGCAGTGCCGCGGCTGTGGTCAGCGCCGCAGCGAGCAGGACAAGCGAGATGGCCAGCGAGATGTTGAAGGTGCGCAGCACGCGATCGATGATCCCGGAATCCACATTCACCTGCAGGCGCAAGGGCTCGCTGCCGCTTACCGGGGCGAAGGAGGTTTCGTAGACGATCAGATTGGCATTGCCGCTGGGGATGACGAGCTTTTTCATCTCCCCGGTGATGAGCGGATCGGACGGAATGGGCAGATCGTCGGTGGCGGCCGACGTGGATTTGATCAGCCTCTTGCCCATACGGCTGACCTGCCAGGAATAGCCCGAACCCATTTGCGAAAACCGCGGGTCGCTGAGCGTGCGGTACAATTCCGGCTCGCCTTGCGGATTCACATCGATAAGAGACGCCAATTCTTCCAGGTGAGCGTGCATTTCCGAATCGGTCAATTCGGTTGCGTGCTGACGGAACAGGGCGGAGATAAAGATGCCCGCCCCGGAAATTCCGGCCGTGATCCAGATGAAGGCCCCAATGACCAACCGCGCACGCAAGGAGCGGGGAAGCAGCATGCTCATCCGAAACGATAGCCGAGGCCACGCAGAGTCTTTATGGAATCGCGACCCAATTTGCGCCGCAGCCGCCCGATATAGACTTCGATGGTGTTGGGATCGCGTTCCTCCTGCAGCGGATAGAGGTGCTCGATCAACTCGTTCTGCGAAATCACGCGACCCTGCCGGTGCATGAAATAATTCAGGATGCGGAATTCCTGCGCGGTAAGGTCCACCGCTTTGCCCGCGACCGTAACGCTGCCCGAGGCGGGATTGAGGGTGATGTCATTATGCTCGAGAACCGGCGAGGCCTTGCCGGCGGAACGGCGAATCAGCGCGCGTAGCCGGGCGGAGATTTCCTGCACATGCGAAGGCTTGGTGATGTAATCGTCGGCACCGGCATTAAGGCCTTCCACCTTTTCGGTCCAGCTTCCCCGCGCCGTCAGGATCAGCACCGGCATTTCGCGGCCCAATTTGCGCCACTGCCGCAGCACGTCCACGCCCTTCATATCGGGCAGGCCGAGGTCCAGGATCACTGCGTCGTAATCCTCGGTGCGTCCCAAATCGAAACCGGTCTCCCCTTTGGCGGCGTGTTCGACCACGAATCCGTCGCCGCGCAGGCCATCGCTCAGGCGCCGCGCCAGTTCAGGATCGTCCTCGACCAGAAGAATGCGGATGTTCGGCTCCCATGATTTCGTCCGCACGAGGACATTCTAAACGATCACAAGACCATGGCGGAGAATCATGCGCCGTTGGTATGCGGAACAATACGGATTCTCAGCGGCAGCGCAGCCAGGGCAATGCGGAAAGAGGATCGCAGCTCGAGCGCATAGGAAAGAGAGCCGTCCACTCCCCGGCCGCCGTCGCCCATGCGACCAAGACCAGGACAGTGCCTGCCAAAGCCAAAAAGAGGGCCAACCGGCCTGCCCGGTTCACGGGATTCCCCTTCATAATCACAACTTATAGTAGAATGAACGGAGATTGCACGCTTCCGGGGGGGCATTGCAGCCGATATTCCGCCTTCATACAGCCCGGTGCCAGCCCAGACTGCAATATGGGGCGAGCCTGAGGCCGAACAGGATCAATTTGTGCCGCCCTCATCCGCCGGGCTGCACGCGAGGGTGGCGGGGGCGTTACAGCTAAAATTCAGCTTGCAGTCAGCTTATCGCCAGCTTGGCATGTCATAGTGCCTCATCGCTCGTAGGGAAGCGGAAGACATCTTGATGAGGAGATTACCGATGAAATTCAAAGCACTTGGTTTGGCAGGCGTTGCACT
>DATARE010000008.1:0-2898 GCA_036264295.1 Micropepsaceae bacterium
AAAGCATGAACCGATTTATCGAAGCCTTTCGGAACCTGTTCCGCATCCCGGATTTGCGGAATAGGGTGTTGTTTACGTTGGCGCTGCTCGCCGTGTATCGCATCGGCGCGCACATCTACACGCCGGGCATCAACTCCCGCGCGCTCGAACTGATGTTCGCGCAAGGGCAAGGCTCGGTTCTCGGCATCTTCGACCTCTTCAGCGGCGGCAACCTGCGCCGTTTGACCATTTTCGCCCTGGGCATCATGCCTTACATAACCGCGTCCATCATCCTGCAGTTGATGACCGTGGTGTTCCCGTACCTCGAAAAGCTGCAAAAAGAGGGCGAGCTCGGTCGCCGCAAAATCACCCAATACACCCGCTATTTGACCATTGTGCTGAGCGTGATCCAATCCACCACCATCGCCACCGCGCTGCAGAGCCAGACCATCAGCGGACAATCGCTGGTCTACCACCCTGGCTATGGCTTCGTGTTCATGACCATTCTGACCCTGACCACCGGCTCGGCCTTCATCATGTGGCTGGGCGAGCAGATCAGCGAACGCGGAATCGGAAATGGCATGTCGCTCATCATATTCGTAGGCATTGTGGTCGGTTTGCCGCGCGCAATTGTCAACCTGTACGAACTGGCCAAAACCGGGGCCTGGGGGCCGTTTACCCCTCTGGCGCTGATTTTCCTGGTCGCCTTGATGATCGCGGTGGTCGGCTTCATCGTCTTTGTCGAAGGCGGCCAGCGCCGCATCCCGGTGCAGTACGCCAAGCGCGTGGTCGGCCGCAAAGTCATGGGCGGGCAATCGTCCTATCTGCCGTTGCGCGTCAATTCCGGCGGCGTCATTCCGCCGATTTTCGCGAGCTCGCTGCTGGCCTTTCCGGCCACCGCCGCTTTGGTGTTTGGCACCCGATATGCCTTCGTCAAGGATTTCAGCAAGACCATCGCGTTCGGCGAGCCGCTATATAACCTGGTCTACGTCGTTCTGATTATCCTGTTCGCGTTCTTCTACGTCGGCATCGTTTTCAACCCGACCGAGCTCGCCGACAACATGCGCAAGAATGGCGGGTTCATCCCGGGCATCCGGCCGGGACGCACCACCAGCGAGCATGTCAGCAAGATTTTGAAGCGCCTCACTTTCATCGGCGCCATCTATCTTGCGGTGGTCTGCTTGCTGCCGGAATGGCTGATCACCGGCATCCATTTGGATCACCTCGGCTGGGGCATCGGCGGCTGGTTCGATCGCCATTTCCCAACCTGGTTCCTGAAGGGTCTCGGCGTGCAGTTTTATTTCGGCGGCACGTCGCTGTTGATCGTAGTTGGCGTGGCCATGGACACTGTGCAGCAGTTGGAGGCGCAGTTGGTCATGCGCAATTACGAAGGCTTTGCGCGGAAGGGCCGGTTGCGCGGCCGGCGGTAATGAAGACCAGCGCAGCGCCGCCGGACGGCAAGTCCGTGGAGCACTTGGACCGCGCTGTGATTTTTCTCGGGCCTCCGGGCGCGGGAAAGGGCACGCAAGCGAAAGAGCTGGCCCGGTTTTTTGCGGTGCCGCATCTTTCGACTGGCGACATGCTCCGCGAGAATATCGCGCAGGGCACGCCGCTGGGCGTTAAGGCCGAGCCGATCATGAAGCGCGGCGAATTGGTTCCCGATTCGCTGGTGCTCAAGATGGTGGCTCATCGGATCGAGCAGCCGGATTGCACCCACGGGTTCGTGTTCGATGGTTTTCCGCGGACCGTGGCGCAAGCGCAGTACTTGATGATTTTGCTGCGCCAGAATGGGTACAAGCCGGCGTTGGTGGTGCACTTTGTCATCGATCCGGCGCTGCTGTTGCGGCGGATTACTGGCCGGCGCATGTGCCAGGTGGGCGGCGAGATTTACAATATTTACGAGCGCCCGCCGCAATGCGATCAGCGCTGCGATCACGATGGCGGCGAATTGATTCAGCGGCCGGACGATCGCGAGGAAGTTGTCGGGCCCCGCTTGCAGGCGTACCAACGGCAGACCGAGCCGCTGGTCGCCTATTACCGCCGGCTGGGCCGCTTGCACGAGGTCAACGCGGCGAAAAGCGTCGACGAAGTCAAGCGCCAGGTGCTCGATATTGTGCGCGGGGCGCGTTGACGCAAAGTTGGCGTAAAACGATGGCGATTCATTTGCGCAGCCGCGAAGAGCTCGAAAAGATGCACCGTGCCGGCCTTATCGTGCACGAGGTTTTGCAGACTTTGCGAAGTGCGGTGCGCCCGGGAATTTCGACGATGGACCTCGAGAAGCTCGCCGAGGAAAAAATCGCCGGAAAGCCCGGCAAGCCGGCGTTCAAGGGCTACCGTGGGTATCCTTGCTCGCTGTGCACTTCGGTGAACAGCGAAATCGTTCACGGCATCCCGTCACCCAAGCGCAAATTGCGCGAAGGCGACATCGTCTCGATTGATTTCGGGATGGAGGTGGATGGTTATTTCGCGGATTCGGCGGTGACTGTGCCGGTCGGAAAAATTCCGCCGGAGACGCAGAAGCTGCTGGAAGTTACTCGCGAATCGCTGGACCGCGCCATTGATAAAATGCGCGCGGGCAACCGGCTCGGCGATGTTGGCAACGCGGTGCAGAGCTGGGTCGAGCAGCACGGCTATTCGGTGGTGCGGGAATTTGTGGGTCACGGCATCGGCACCAAGATGCATGACGAGCCCAACCTGCCGAATTACGGCGACGTCGGCCGCGGCGCGCGATTGCAGGAAGGTATGGTCATCGCCGTCGAGCCGATGGTCAACGCGGGTCGCCCGGAAGTGCGCATGCGCGACGAGTGGGTGGCGGAAACAGCGGATGGCAGCCCCTCGGCGCATTTTGAGCACACCGTGGCGGTCACCGCCAACGGCCCCTGGATTCTGACGCGGCCCAAAGAAGTAACCGGCCCGTCC
>DATARE010000023.1:0-2487 GCA_036264295.1 Micropepsaceae bacterium
GCTCGGCGGCCACATGCCGCAGACCGACAATCTGCCCTATGCGTGGTGGGAAACGCCGAACATCCACTTCTGCAGCATCAAGGATTTCCGCGCGCTCTGCCGCGTCGCCGGCGCCAAGATGGAGCAGGCGGTGGCGCTCAACGCCTGGGGCCGGCGGATGCGGCTGAAAATGCCGTGGTGGTTCTGGAATCTGTTCGGCGAACAGGCGGTGTTCCTGCTCAGCCGGCGGGGGTAGGGCGCTTCTGCTACTATAATGTCATCGTCGCCACGTCCCGCCACGCCGAGCGTGGTCGGTACGGGCCCGTAGCTCAATGGTCAGAGCTAGCGGCTCATAACCGCTTGGTTGGAGGTTCGAGTCCTCCCGGGCCCACCATTCGGTCTTACGCAAACCGAGATGTCCCGGTTCATTGCGACATGCTCCGAGCCGGGGGAAATCGTGGGCGCATTTTTCGTCCGCACGCCAGCCATGAGATTGCGAGCCATGAGATTGCGGCGGGTGTTTTGGCGCGTGCCTCTCTGGCGGGAGTATCGCGTCTGCCGACGGCGCAGACCTGCGGCTTGCGCCGGACCTGGCTCCGTACTATACTTTACGTTCGTAAAGTAAAAGTGCCTGGGCGTCCAGCCAAGGGCCGTCGCTTTCGAATTATCCGCGAGGACATGCGAGACGATGATCGAGGAGCGCGACATTGCTGTCGTGATGCGCGATGGAACGCGCCTTGTGCTCGACGTGTATCGCCCGGACGCGGCGGGACGGTATCCGGTACTCTATGCGTGTTCGCTGCACAACAAGGACATTCAAGGTCCCGATATCGCCGACGTGCTGGCGCCGCAGCCGGCGCATGCGCCGCTTTGGTTCGGTCCGATCGAGGCGGGCAACACCCGGCACTTCATTGCCAACGGCTATGTGCACGTCATTGCGCAGCCGCGCGGCTCGGCGAAATCCGAGGGCCAGTATGGCCACGAGGACACGGATCATTACGACATAATCGAATGGATCACGCGCCAGTCCTGGTGTGACGGCAATGTCGGAATGGTCGGCATTTCAGGATATGCCGGCGAGCAATGGCGCGCCGCCGCTCAGGGCCATCCGGCTCTGAAGGCGATCTTTCCCTACGACGCCTGCAGCGCTTATGGCGGGATGTTCGGTTTTCGCGATTTCGTCCCCGGCGGCGTGCTGCACACCTTTCCTTACCTGCTGGACGTCTTCAGCACCGTTCATGAGTCGCGCGACCGGCCGACCGAGCTTCCGCCCGGGCAAGAGAATCTTTGGCGCGAGGCGATGCGCAAGGCGGACTTCAAGCAGTACATCAATCTCTACAACATCCTGACCCAGAAGGGGCAGCGCACCTTTCTGATGTACCACTTGCTGACAAGTCCGTGGGAAGCGGACGGAGTTGTCGCGCAATCGGAAGAAGCATTCAAGAAGATAAAAATTCCCTTTTATACCGGCTCAGGCGCCTATGCCTACACCTACAAACTCCATTGGCTCGGCGCGCAGCACTATTTTCAAAATATCGAACAGCCGAAAAAGCTGATCTTCACGGGGCCGGCTCACCTGGAGCGCCCTTTTCACCAGTATCACGACGAGATCATCCGTTGGTACGACTATTGGCTCAAAGGCAAGGACACCGGCATCATGGACGAGCCGCCGGTCCGCTATTGGCTCATGGGCGCCAACGCGTGGCGCACGGCGAGCGACTGGCCGCTTGCGGAGACCGAATGGACGAAATTCTACCTGTCGCGATGGGAGGGACTGACGACGGATGCGCCGCCCGGATCGGAGGCCGGGGCTTCCGCGCGGGAACCCGACGTCTTCACCCAAATGCCGCTCACCCGAACGGTGAAGGTCGAGCGGTTGCGTTACATGACCGATCCGCTGCCGCAGGATGTCGATGTGGTCGGACCGATTGCGCTGACCTTGTACGCGGCGATCGATCGGAGCGACACCAATTGGATTGTCGTGCTCAAGGACGTGGGGCCCGATGTCTCGGTGCGAACGGCCCGGGAAGGCGAACGTGCCGTCCCGCAAAACCTGCCGGAGCGGGAACTGACGCGCGGCTGGCTCAAGGCGTCCTATCGCGCGGTGGATGAGAAGCGGTCCAAGCCTTGGGAACCTTTCCATAAGCTCACGCGCGATGCCGTCACGCCGGTCTGTGCCGGAGAAGTCGTTGAGTACCGAGTTCAGGTTCTGGCCACCGCCAATCAATTCAAGGCCGGCCATCGAATCTGCCTCGACATCACGGCGATGGACGCGCCAACCGGCACCGGCGCGATGACCAATGTCGAATACATCCCCTATCACGTGTGCAGTAGTCGCACTGTCACCCACAGCATCTACCACGATGCTGAGCGTCCCTCGCATCTGCTGTTGCCGGTGATTCGCTGACCGGTAACCGTTTCATATACATCAAGGGAGTCTTCATCCATGAGCACCATTCGCTTCGTTCGCGACGAAGGCGTTGGATCAATCGTCTTGAGCAGCCCTCC
>DATARE010000034.1:0-2773 GCA_036264295.1 Micropepsaceae bacterium
GTGGTTTTGCGGTGAGGCCGCACAACGCTCCGATCGACCAGTTCGCCGTCTATGATCCGGTGGCCAATAAATGGCAAACCCTTGCGCCGATCCCCATGGCGCTCGGTTCGGTGAGTTTGGCTGGGGTGCAGGGTAAAATCCACGCTTTGGGCGGGCGCCTTGCAGGCGAGGTCACGGTGGATATGCACGCCGTCTACGATCCGAGCACGGCCAAGTGGAGCAACGCTGCCCCCCTTCCGGGCCCGCGGGATCATATGGGCGTCGTGGTGGTGAACGGGCGCATCCATATCATCGCCGGCCGTAACAATGAGCGCCCGTCCGACACCGCGGTTCAGGACGTGTATGATCCGTCTACGGACAAATGGTCCCGCCTGGCCAGTCTGCCATTGGCGCGCAGCGGTGGGGCGGTGGCGTATTACAAGGGACTGATCCTTTACTATGGCGGCGAGTGCCTGAATTTTCCCAGCCGCATCGCTTATGATCTTTTTGACGCTTATGATCCCAAGACCGATCGCTGGTCGCCTCTGGCCAAGGCGCCTGCGACCATGCATGCACAGGCGGGCGCCGTGGTTGGCGACACGGTGTATTTCCTGGGCGGTTCGACAAGCTGCGGCAGCGACAAGCCGTCACTCGCGGTCTATGCATTTCGCCTGAACTGATCGTGCGAGCTGCGGGGAGGTGCTCCATGTCCAAGCGTTCATCGTTGAACACACGCAAAATTGCGTTTCGAGCCGCGCTTCTGGCCGGCCTTTTTGGCGGCATTGCCGTGCTATGGCCGGCGCTTGCCGCTAGCCCAGCAGGACAAACCGCACCAGCGCCCAATTTCGGTCCGAACAGCGACACCGCCTGGATACCGGCGCGGCCTGCCGGCGATGATTTCATACCGCCGGAAAGCGGGCCCGGCCCGGTGATGTCCGAGAAGGCTCATCCTTATATTCCCAACGGCCAGGGCAAAGTGAGCTACCGGGTCGCCGATCTTTCCAATCCGATACTGCAGCCTTGGGCCGCCGAACGGATGAAGAAGCCCAATGAGGAAGTCCTCGCCGGGAAAGTCCCGTTCACCGCCGACTCGCGGTGTTGGCCGGGTGGCGTTCCGGGCTTCGACATCTATGCGCGCGTCAGGCCGATCTATTTCCTGCAAACGCCCAAGGAGATCACGATCATCGAAGAGTCCGACATGCAGGTCCGGCGTATCTATCTGAATGTGCCGCATAGCGCGAACCCCGCGCCCTCATGGTATGGCGAGTCGGTTGGCCATTACGAAGGCGATGAGCTGGTTGTCGATACCATCGGTCTGAACGACAAGAGCTTCGTAGATAGTTACCGCACGCCCCACACAACCAAGATGCATGTCGTCGAGCGCTTCAAAATGCTCGAAGGCGGCAAGATCTTGCAGGCTACCATCATGGTGGACGATCCGGGCGCCTTCACCACGCCGTGGTCTGCCACCCAGCGTTGGAAGCGCCGGGAAGGAGATACAATCACGGAATTGATCTGCGCCGAAAACCACACCGACTTTTTCCACAACGAAACGGAAGCCGGGCCGATTCCTCAGGCCGAGAAACCGGATTTTTGATTTGCAACACCAGGCTTCCAACGAGCATGGCTAAAGCGTTCGCAAAGGAGAATGCGATGTCCAAGCTGTCGCCGATGAGATTTGCCGTTGGCTTGGTCTGTGCGGGTGCCGCATTCTGGCCGGCACTTGCGGCCGATCAAGCGAACCCAGCTGGAGTGCCCAATTTTTCGACATTCGATTTTGGCTGGGTCAAGGCGGGCGGCGGTTTTCTCCCCCCGGTTTCGGGCCCCGGGCCGATGAGTTTCGACAAAGCCAATCCCATCATCGCGCGCGCCCCCAATGCGCGCGGAGAGCTCATCGTTGCCCCACTGCAAGTCGCAGACCTTTCCAATCCCATTCTCAAGCCGTGGGTTGTGGAGCGGATGAAAAAAGCCGATGCGGAAGTGATTGCCGGCAAGATTCGATGGAATGCCCGATCGAACTGCTATCCCGGCGGCGTTCCGCAATTCCTGATCTATGGCGGCAATGAGCCGCTTTATTTCGCGCAAACGCCCAAGGAGGTCTTGGTCATCAACCAGGCCGATACGCAGGTGCGGCATGTCTTATGAATGTGCCGCACTCCACCCACCCCAAACCGTCTTGGTACGGAGAATCCGTAGGCCATTACGAAGGCGACGAGTTCATCGTCGATACGATCGGGCTTTCCGACAAGTCAACCCTTGACAATTATGGAACACCGCACACGACACAGCTACACGTGATCGAGCGCTTCAAGATGATCGAGGGCGGCAAGACACTTCAGGTGAGTTTTACGGTCGACGATCCGGGCGCCTTCAATGCTGCCTGGTCGGGGATCACGCTCTACCATCGCTCGCCCACCATGCTGCCTTTGACCGAGGAACCGTGTGCCGAAAACAACCTCGATCATCCGGGCAATTCCTTCGGGATTCCCATCGCCGAGAAACCGGATTTCTGATTATTGAGGGCCGAGCGCGTTAAGGCATAGAGATCGCCGCCGGCTTCGTACCGCCGGCGGCGATCTCGTCTGCGACTAAACAGAAGTCGGCCGGTGCGCCTTCAGGAAGGAACGTACCTGGCGCACCGCCAGGGGAATTCGATCCTTGGGCTCCTTCCACGGATACATGCTCACTTCGGCTTTCGGCGCCATCATCGCGCACTCCATGGCGACGGCGTAGGGATGGGCCGGGATGTCATCGGGCATGACCAGCACGGGCGTCTGGCAATTGCGCACGAAAT
>DATARE010000057.1:0-3432 GCA_036264295.1 Micropepsaceae bacterium
ACGCAACTTCGACGCGGGCGACAGGACGGAGTCCTTGCGCGCACGCTGGCCGTTGCGGATGCGGGTGAGCATATCACCCAGGCGATCGGTCAATGCCATCTCGTGATCCTTACCAGCTCGACTTCGTAACGCCGGGGATGAGGCCCTTGTTGGCCAGATCGCGCAGCTGAATACGGCAGAGGCGGAACTTGCGATAATAAGCGCGCGGACGACCCGTCACTTCGCACCGGTTGCGGACGCGCGTCGGGTTCCCGTTGCGGGGAATCTGCGCCATCTTGAGGCGTGCGATCAGACGCTCGCCATCGTCGAGGGTCTCGTCGGCGGCCATCGCCTTCAGCTTCGCATATTGCGGAGCATATTTCTTGACCAGCGCCTTGCGACGCTCGTTCTTGTTGATCGAACTCAGTTTCGCCATCGACTTAAGTCCTAAAATTCACCCGGCGGACCGGGTGACGGAGCAGATTATGCAGCCTGCTTCTCAGCGACCGGCTGCGGGAACGGGAAACCGAACAGGCGAAGCAGCTCGCGTGCTTCGTCGTCGGTGTTGGCGCTGGTCGTGACGATCACGTCCATGCCGCGGATCTGACTGACCTGGTCGTAGCTGATCTCCGGGAAGATCAGCTGCTCCTTGAGACCCATCGCGTAATTGCCTCGCCCGTCGAAGCTCTTGGCCGATACGCCACGGAAGTCGCGCACGCGGGGCAAGGCCATGGTGATCAGGCGATCGAGAAATTCGTACATGCGATCTTTGCGCAGCGTGACCTTGACTCCCACCGGGCGCCCCGCGGTGATCTTGAAGTTCGCGATCGCCTTTTTTGCGCGCGTGATAACGGCCTTCTGGCCGGCAATCGCGGTGAGGTCGTTCTGTGCGCTCTGAATCTTCTTGGTATCGGCCGCCCCTTCGCCCGCGCCGATATTGAGCACAATCTTCTCGATCCGCGGCGCCTGCAGCTTGTTGGCATAGCCGAATTTCTTCATCAGCTCCGGGCGAACGGTTTCGAGATAATGCTTCTTGTAGCGCGGCACATAATTGGGATCGCGCGCGGTTTCGCCCACGGGCGGCCCCTTGCCCTTGGTTTGGGCTGCCTCTTTCTTCTTCGCGGCCTTGCTCTCCGGGGGGCCGGCGCCTTGCTTGGGCGCCTTGGGCTGCTTGGCCTCTTTGGGGGTTCCAGCTTCAGACATCGAGAACTTCTCCGGACTTCTTGGCGAAACGCACGCGGCGCCCGTCACCCAGGATTTTGAATCCGATCCGCGTAGGAGAACCGGTCTTCGGATCGACATGCGAGATCTTGGACAGGTGGATCGGCGATTCCTTTGACACGATCCCGCCTTGGGCTTTGGCGGTTTGGCGCTGGTGGCGTTTGACCACGTTCACGCCCGCGATCAGCACGCGTTCCTCGGATGTATAGACGCGCAGGACCTCGCCCGACTTGCCCTTGTCGCGTCCCGCGGTGACCACCACGCGATCGCCTTTCCTGACTTTTGCGGCCATCAGAGCACCTCCGGCGCAAGCGAAATGATCTTCATGTGGTTCTTGGCGCGCAGCTCGCGCGTGACGGGGCCGAAGATACGCGTGCCGATCGGTTCATTCTGGGCGTTGACCAGCACGGCGGCATTGCCATCGAACCGAATCAGCGAACCATCAGGACGGCGCACGCCATGGGCGGTGCGTACAACGACGGCCTTCAGAACCTCGCCCTTCTTCACGCGCCCGCGCGGAATCGCTTCCTTGACCGAGACCACGATGGTATCGCCCACATCGGCATATCTGCGCTTCGAGCCGCCGAGAACCTTGATGCACATGACTCGGCGGGCGCCGGAATTGTCGGCGACGTCGAGTTCGGTGGTCATCTGAATCATGGCCTATGCTTTCCCTTCGGCCTCGCCGGCGCGGCCGATGACTTCCCAGCGCTTCAGCTTGGAGATCGGCTTGCACTCGCGGATGCGCACGATGTCGCCCGTCTTGTGGGCCTTGCCCTCATCATGGGCATGATATTTCTTCGACCGGCGCACGGTCTTTCCCATCACCGGATGGATGAAGCGGCGCTCGACCTGGACCACGACGGTCTTGGTCGCCACGTTCTTGTCGCTGACCACCACACCCTGCAGCACGCGTTTGGGCATAATCGAAGCTCCCCTATGTCTTCGCGCTGGCGCGCTTGGCCGGCTTCTTTGCCGGTTTCGCCGCGACGGCTTTGGCCGCGGCCGGTTTCTTGCGCCCCGCTTTCGCGGGTTTTTCCGCAGGCTTAGACGCAGCCGCCACGGGCGCCATACCCTTTTGTCCGAGCACCGTCAGAATGCGCGCGATGTCGCGCCGAACCACGCGGAACCGCGCGGTGTTCTCCAATTGCCCGCTCGCCCGTTGAAAGCGCAGGTTGAACTGCTCCTTCTTCAGTCTGACGAGCTCATCGCTCAGCTGGTCCGCGGACCTATCCCGAAATTCGGCCACCTTGGTCACGTCTCTTCCCCTTATGCGGTCAGCCGGGCGACAAATCTTGTCGCGATCGGCAATTTGCCGGCGGCAAGCCGCATGGCTTCCTCCGCCAGCTCGCGCGGCACCCCGTCCACCTCGAAAAGGATGCGGCCGGGCTTGATCTTGCAGACCCAGAATTCGGGCGCGCCCTTGCCGGAACCCATGCGCACTTCGGCGGGCTTCTTCGACACGGGCACATCGGGAAAGACGCGGATCCAGACGCGGCCCGCGCGCTTCATGTGGCGGGTGAGAGCGCGCCGCGCCGCCTCGATCTGACGCGCCGTGATGCGCTCGGGCTCGACGGCCTTCAGGCCGAAAGAGCCGAAAGCGAGCGAAAATCCACCCTTCGCGTCGCCGTGGATGCGGCCTTTGTGCTGCTTGCGAAATTTGCTGCGTGCCGGTTGAAGCATGATCCTTGACTCTCGCTATCCCGCGGCCTGCGGGCGGCCGCCGCGGCTGGCGCTCTCGGCCGCTTCGTTAAGGCGCTTATCCTGAGCCATGGGATCGTGCTCCATGATCTCGCCCTTGAAGACCCATACTTTCACGCCGCACGTGCCGTAGGTGGTCTTGGCCGTGCAGACGCCATAATCGATGTCGGCGCGCAGCGTGTGGAGCGGCACGCGTCCCTCGCGATACCACTCCACGCGGGCGATTTCCGCGCCGCCCAGGCGTCCCGTGCAATTGATCCGGATGCCTTGCGCGCCCAGCCGCATCGCCGATTGCACGGCGCGCTTCATGGCGCGGCGGAAGGCAACCCGGCGCTCGAGCTGCTGGCCGATATTGTCGGCGACCAGCTTGGCGTCGATCTCAGGTTTACGGATCTCGACGATGTTGAGATGCACTTCGGAATCGGTGAATTTACCGAGGTCGGACTTCAACTTTTCGATGTCGGCGCCCTTCTTGCCGATGACGACGCCCGGACGCGCCGAATGGATCATCACGCGGCACTTCTTATGGGG
>DATARE010000089.1:0-3545 GCA_036264295.1 Micropepsaceae bacterium
GCCCATCCGATGTATCAGCGCGGCTCAAACGGCTCGGCGCAAGCCCTGATCGACGCGCGCGTGCTGTCGGATCTTCTGGCGTCGGAAGGCGCACCCGAGGCGGCCCTTGTCGCCTATGAAAAAGCCCGGCTCGAGACCACGGCGAAAATCGTGCACACCAACCGCACCACGCCGCCGGATTTCATCAATATCAAGGTCGAGGCTCTGGTCGGCGACAAACCGTTCGACAACCTCGACAATTACATCAGCCAGGATGCGCTTCGGGCGCTGTCTGACGATTATAAGCGCATCGCCGGCTTCGGCCGGCAGGATTTGGTTTGATCTGAAACGCCGGGCTGCTGGCGGCACAAATTTTTGGGGAGGAATAACCGTGAAACTGTACGCCGATCCGATTTCAACGACATGCCGGCCGATTCTGATGCTGATCGAGGAGAGCGGCGCGCCCGTGGAGATGCATTATGTCGATCTCTCCAAAGGCGCGCACAAACATCCCGAATTCGCAGCCATCAACCCCAGCCGCGCGGTGCCGGCGTTGGAGGATGATGATCTCTGCATGACGGAGAGCTCGGCGATCCTGAAATATCTCGCCGACAAAATCGGCTCGCCCACCTATCCCAAGGATTTGAAGAAACGCGCCAAAATCAACGCCATGATGGATTGGTTCAACACCGGCTTCTATCGCGATTTCGGCTACAATTTCGTCTATCCGCAGATTTTCCCGCACCACAAGCGCGAACATGAAATCGCGCAAGCCGCCACCGTGGATTTCGGCCGCACCGGAACCAAGAAATGGCTGGACATCCTGGACAAGGATTTGATCGGTCCCAAGAACAAGTTCCTGCTCGGCGATGAGGTCACGATTGCCGATTATTTCGGTGCCGAGATCCTCGGCCTTGCCGATATCGTCCGCTGCGATCTTTCACCCTGGCCGAACGTTCAGCGCTGGCTGGCGAATATGAGAGCGCTTCCCAGCTGGGACAAAGTGCACGAGGACTACAATTCGCGCCTCGTAGCAGGGACCAAGGACGTGCCCTTCGTCATGTTCTGACAAGATTTGGCTCAGCCAGATCCAAATTTTTATTTGTCATCCCGGCCAAGCAGCGAAAGCTGCGCGAGCCGGGACCCACGGAGCGCCTGTCTCGGTGGGTCCCGGATAGCCGCGAACGCGCGGCTTCCGGGATGACCGATGAGGTGAGTCTACATGGCCGGCGCGATATTGGTGTACCACGCGCCCGGTACGAATTTTCTAACCCGTCGTTTGTTTGGTGGGTGCCGGACCCACACCCGCCGCAAGCGCAAGCCGGATGAGGTCGGAGAGGCTTCGCGACTGCATCTTCTCCATCAGATGGGCGCGATGGATTTCCACGGTGCGGGGCGAAATATCCAGCTCGTAGGCGATGACCTTGTTGGCGCGGCCGGCGACAAGATGCTCGAGCACTTGCCGCTCACGGCCCGTCAGTTGCCCAATCCGGTTTTCCGCGGTCTGGGTGTAAGCGGCCTGGTTGCGGGTTTCCTTGGAAAGGGCAATGGCGCGGCCGATGCTGTCCAGCATCAGCTGCTCGTCAAACGGCTTTTCGATGAAGTCCACAGCACCGGCCTTCATCGCCCGTACCGCCAACCCCACATCGCCGTGGCCGGTGACAATAATCACCGGCAGGCCGGACCCGCGCCTGATCAATTCTTCCTGCAGCGCCAGCCCATCCATGTCCGGCATCCGGATATCGGCGACAACACAGGCCCCATGGGCAAGCAAAGGGGAATCCAGCAACGCCTTGGCGCAATCGAATTCGTGAACGACAAAGTTCGAGGATTCGAGCAGCGCGCGCAGCGAATCGCGGACCGCCGCATCGTCGTCGACAATCAGGATTTCCGTTTGGTTCATGGTCGGAATACTGTCCCCTGCCGGGTCATTATCGGCTTTCGCCAATCTTTGACAATCGATCAAACACCTAGTGCAAATATAGGTCTGCCGCGCAATGCCGCAAAGGGATGTAGAGAATCATGAACCGTGCCAAGAGTTTGCCCAGCCCGCAATGGCATGCTTAGCGCCTTCGGGATAAGTTCACATATGCCGCAGTCCCAGTTCGATGTGAGAGACAATCTCAGCCGCCGGTCGCTGCTATCCGCAGCAGGCGCGGCGCTTCTTTTCAGTGCGCAGGCCGCGCGCGCCGCATCCGGATTTCCGGCGAAGAACATCCAGTTCATCATCCCCTACGCGGCCGGGGGCGGCTTCGATTCCTATGTCCGGTTTATTTCGCCGGTCATCGAGACCTATCTGGCCAACCGCGTAAACATCGTACCGATCAACGTCACCGCCGGCAGCGGTTCGCGCGGCATCACCCAGCTCTATCGCTCGAAACCTGACGGCTACACCATCGGCATATTCGACGTGCCCGGCATGTTCATCCAGCAGGCCGTGCAGGGCAGCAATGCCTATGACCTGTCGCGGTTCGCCTGGATAGGCTGCATGGGGGAAGGCGAGCGCTATCTGGTGGGCGTGGGCGTCAATTCGCCGCTGAAGAGCTTTGCCGATCTGCAGGCGCTTTCCGCCAAGCGCCCCGTCAAATTCGCCGTTACCGGGCTGGAGGGGACTGCGACTGCGGCCGCCATCATCGGGACCGAGATGCTGGGCATCCGGCGGCAATTGATCACCGGCTATCGCGGTTCCAGCGATTACATCGTCGCGGCGATCCGCGGGGATTCGGACGCCGTCATTTCCGCCACCTCGACCATGATGCGGTTCGCCCGGGCGGGGCAGCTGCGCATCCTGGCCTCGTTCGAGGCCCATGGCAGCCTCCCCGGGATCCCCGACGCAACCAGCCTCGGCAAACCGGAACTGGACAAGATCACGGTGGAACGCCCGGTGGGCGCGCCGCCGGGCACCCCGGCTGATATCCAGAATTTGCTTTCCGCCGCGCTTGGCAAGGCCCTCGCCGAACCGAAAGTGGTCGCCTGGGCCAAGGAAAACGACATCATCATGCGGTCCAAGACCCCTGCCGAGGCCGCGGCCCTGGTCGCCCGCCAGCGGGCATTCTTCGAGCGGTGGAAAAAATATCTGGTCACCGGATGACCGAAAGTTTTAGTGCTGCGCCCGCGGGTATGGCTAGACTTCCCGGCAAAGCCACAGGAACCGAGACCATGAAGACATTCACGCGGCGCGAACTCGTCATTGGCGCGGGAATCGCCGCACCAGCTTTGGCTTTGCCGCGCCTTGCCCACGGGGCGGCCGCCTTCCCGAACAAGAACATCCAGTTCGTCATCCCCTACGCTCCGGGCGGCGGATTCGATGTTTACGTCCGCGTCATTGCGCCCGTAATGGAAAAATATCTGCCCAGCAAGGTGAATATCGTTCCCATCAATATCGCCTCGGGCGGCGGCAGCCGGGGGGTGGCGCAGCTCTATCGCGCCAAGCCCGACGGCTACACCATCGGCATCCTGAACATTCCCGGCATGTTCATCCTGCAACAGCAGCAGGGTGCGGGTGCCTACGACCTCTCGAAATTCTCCTGGGTTGGCGCCATGGGAGAGGGCGAGCGCTACGTCAT
>DATARE010000134.1:0-5920 GCA_036264295.1 Micropepsaceae bacterium
CTGTATCGGCTTGGACAAATATGCCGCCGCCCCCATAGTCATCCGCACACGGACGAGTCTGGGGTGCGTCGGGCAGGGCGATCGGATCGCCTTCCAATCTCCCGGCCTCGGGGTGCTGACCTGCACCGTCATGGACGTCGAGAACGCGCCTGCGGCCTCCAAGTGAGCGCGTTCTCCGGCGGCAGGGCTTCCAAAACGGCAATGAGGCGGAACGGCATCGCCGTTCTGGCCTTGTTGCTGTGCGCCACGGTATTGTCCTCCGCAGCTCCGCTCTACGCGGTGGAACAGGAGACGCTGCCCCGCGATGACAAGGCTTGCCTCCAGAACAACCGCATCTGGACATGGCGTGTCATCAATCAGCGGACATTGGTGGTATCGGACATTCACTACACGCCATTCTTAGTCCGGCTCACGGGCGGCTGCGTGGGTTTGACCGACGCCATCATGCGGGTGGGTTTTTCGACGAAGACCAATCTTGGCTGCCTGAGCCGCGGCGACAGCATCAGCTACCGCGCGCCGGCGCTCGGGTGGATGAGCTGTTTCGTGACCGATGTGCAGCCGTTCCGTCCCGGCATCGACGACGCGAAGCCCGCCAAAATCGACCACCACGATCAAGGCTGAGCCAGCACCTCCTTCAGAACCCGCCGCTCCCCCACAATCGCACCCCGCGTATTGAGAACAGGGGCATGCGCCAGGGCGTGGGCCGCCCCTTCGTCGGGCAGAGCACCCAATGCAATCAGTACCGCGGCGATGGCTGTTTCAGCGGCACGTCCGGCGCCATCGTCGATCTTCAGGGCGACACCGAAGCCAAGCGCCGGCAGGATCGCGACATAAACGCCTTCAGCCCCGGTTTTCACCGCGATTCCGGGCGCCTGTCGCATCAATAGGGTGCAGGGCCGGCCCGTTCCGGCAACCAGCTCCGGGTGAGCGATCATGGCGGACAGGATGCGCGCGCACGTTTCCGCACGTGCCTTGGGCAGGGTGCTGGGGTCGGCAAACGCGGCCATCGCTCTGGCCAGCGCGGCGAGCGGCAGCGCAAAATTGGGCACGGTGCAGCCGTCGATGCCATGCGGCAGCGGGCCCGAAAGACCTGCCATCTCTTTCAGGGTCCGCTCCACCTCGCGCTGGACCGGATGCTCATACTGTTCATAGCCGGCGACCGGGGCGCCAAGCCCGCGGGCCAGCGTCATGAAACCCGTGTGCTTGCCCGAGCAATTGTTGTGCAGCGGCGTCCATCTTTCGCCACTGACGATCATGCCCGTGGCGGTCGGTTCGTGCACCGGCCGGTGCGGCCCGCAGGCGAGGTCCGCCACCGAACAGCCGATGCGGCTCTGCCAGGCGGCAATTGGCGATGTGTGCTGCGGCTCGCCGGAATGGGAGGCACACGCCAGCGCAAGCTCCTCGTCCGAGAGCTTGTATGTGTCCGCGGTCCCGGATTCGACCAGCGGCACCGCCTGGATGGGCTTCAGCGCCGAGCGGGGGAAGATCGGGCGTTCGATGTCGCCAATGGCGAGTCTAAGCCGCCCTTTGGCGTCGGACACAGCCACCGCGCCGCGATGGATGCTTTCGACCAGAGGCCCGCGGGTGACTTCGACGAGAATGGGATTGGTCATGAAGAAGGAGAATGGCGAATAGGGAGCAACGAACCATAAAGGGGTGAATGGCGAATGGCGAATGGCGAATGGTTTCTTACATTTTCGTGCTTTCTCCGCTATTCGCTATTCGCTACTCCCTATTCGCCGGAACGAAAATGCGTGGCTATTTCGCCGTCGGCACCGACGGACTTTCCAAACCGATGAATTTGGGCAATCTCATTCGCATTGCTCATGCGTTTGGAGGAAGTTTCTTTTTCACCGTGGCAGGGCGGGTGAAGCTCGCCGATGCGATGTCCGACACATCCGACGCAGCGGCGCATATGCCGCTCTATCAGTTCGGCTCGGTCGAGGAGCTGCGTCTTCCGCAAGGGTGTGAGCTGGTGGGCGTGGAAATCACGGACGACGCCGTTGCGCTGCCAAGCTTCCGCCATCCCCTGCGCGCTGCCTATGTGTTCGGTTCCGAACGTCTGTCGCTCTCCGACGCCATGCTCGCGCGGTGCCGCCATGTGGTGAAGATTCCCACGCGTTTTTCCATCAATGTCGGCATGGCCGGCGCCATCGTGCTTTACGATCGCATGCTGACGCTGGGACATTTTGCCGAACGGCCTCTGCGCGCCGGAGGACCCGCGCCGAGCGAGATTCCGCCGCCGGTCCAATGGGGCAAGCCGATAATGCGCAAGCGAAGCGCCGGGCCGGGCTAAGGCTCGGTTGGCTTTATCCTTCGAGATGCCCAGATCCCCTCATCCTGACGAGCGCGGCAAAGCCGCGCGTCTCGAAGGACCGGAAAAGCAAGGCTCCTGAGGGGGAGACCGACCGAGGCATTCGGGCGTGCTTCAACATTTGGCCCAAATCATGGTCTAAGACGCTTCCATCCGAGGCGAGAGAGAATTCGAGATGCACCTGAAAGCTTTGGCGAATGCGTTGCTATTCGCCGCGATCTTTGCCGGGACGGCCATGGCAGCGGAGGAGAAGCCCACCCTTTTGGGGTCCTTCCGCGATTGGCACGTCTATCAGACCGGCAAGGGGGCGAACCGGCTTTGCTATGCGCTGTCGCAGCCGACCCAAACCAGCCCGAAGGATGCCAAGCGCGATTCGCCGTTCTTTTTGATTTCCACCTGGCCGGGCCGCAAAGTGCGCAACGAGCCTTCCGTGGTGCCGGGCTATCAGTACAAGGATGGCGCCATGACCGATGTTCAGATCGGCTCGGACAAATTCACCTTCTTCACCAAGAATGACGGTTCCGCCGGGGGTGCCTGGATGGAGGACCCCAAGGAAGAAAAAAGGCTCGTCGATACGATGAAGAAGGGTGCGGGCATGAACATCACTGGGATTTCCTCCCGCGGCACCATGACCCATGACACCTATTCGCTCGCCGGCATTTCGGCGGCGCTCGACAAGCTGGAATCGAGCTGCAAATGAATTCCGGCGATATTATCTCCATTGTCATGGCCGGCTTGACCGGCCATCCAGCGGGCGCGTGTCTACGCGCCTAATGTGTGTATCATCGCCTGGATGGCCCGCTTTGGCGCGCCATGACACCGAAGGGTTTGAATGACACCGCTTCCCCTCATTGGTCTGTCATTTGCCGAGCTGATCGCGGCGCTGGAAGCGACCGGGCTGGAGCCAAAGCCGGCCCGGATGCGCGCGCGCCAATTGTGGAACTGGTTCTATGTCCACGGCGTGCGCGATTTCGCCAGCATGACCAATCTCGCGAAGGAATTCCGCAGCGCCTGCGCCGAGAATTTCAGCCTGGTGCGCCCGGACATCGTGACCGAGCAGATCTCGGAGGACGGCACGCGCAAATGGCTGCTGCGCACCGGTCCCGGCATCGAATTCGAAACCGTCTATATTCCGGAGGAAGACCGCGGCACGCTGTGCGTGTCGTCCCAGGTCGGATGCACATTGAATTGCCGCTTCTGTCACACCGGCACCCAGAAGCTGGTGCGCAATCTGACGCCCTATGAAATCGTAGGCCAGCTGATGGTGGCGCGCGACGCGCTGGGCGATTGGCCGTCCACGAAGGAAAACCGCCGCCTCACCAATGTTGTGATGATGGGCATGGGCGAGCCGCTGTACAATTTCGACAATGTAAAGGCGGCGCTGGCCATCGTGGCCGATGGCGACGGGTTGGCGCTGTCCAAGCGCCGCATCACCCTGTCCACGGCCGGCGTCGTGCCCATGATCGAGCGCGCCGGGAACGAGATCGGCTCGTCTCTGGCGATTTCGCTGCATGCCGTGCGGGACGAGATTCGCGATGTGCTGGTGCCGCTCAACAAGAAATACCCCATCGCCGAATTGATTGCCGCCTGTCGCGCCTATCCCGGCGCCTCGAATGCGCGGCGCATCACCTTCGAATATGTCATGCTGAAAGGCGTGAACGATTCCCCCGCCGATGCGCGCGCACTGGTGAAGCTGCTGTCCGGCATTCCGGCCAAGATCAATTTGATCCCGTTCAATGCCTGGCCCGGCGCGCCCTATGAGTGCTCGGATTGGGAAACCATCGAGACCTTCGCCGAGATTGTGAATCGCGCCGGCTACGCCTCGCCGGTGCGCACGCCTCGCGGGCGGGACATCATGGCGGCCTGTGGCCAGCTCAAGAGCGAAAGTGTCAAGGAGCGCGCATCCGCCCGCATGGCCGCCATGCGCTCTGCCGAACTGGCCCGGATGCCGCAATAGTCCGTTGGACAGGCGAAATCCGCCTTGCTTACGCGGCCGCAATGCGCAAGTGATTGCGATATGAGCAGCGCTTCCTCTGTCCTGCCTTCCGTGGATGTTCCGCCCGAGCTGAATCCGCAGCTCGATCCGGTGCAGCTCGCTGAGCAATTCCGCCCCACCCAGCGCCTGCACATTCCCAAATTCCTGACCGAGCGTTCCGCCGTACGCCTGTTCCGGGCGCTCGAGCAGGAGACGCCGTGGACGGTGACGTTCAACAAGGGTCTGGACTTCTTCGACGTCGAAAACGTCTCGCTCTCCGAGCGGGCGCAATTCTCGCGCAACGCCTTCGACCGCGCCAAGAATGGCGGCTTCAACTATATTTACGACAATCACCGCCTGTCGCGGAATGGCGAGCCCTATTCCAACCCGAACCACTATCTCGCCAAGATCGTGAGCTTCATGAATTCGCCGCACGTGCTTCAATTCATGCGCGAAACCACCGGCCTGATCGATATTGCGTGGGCCGACGCACAGGCGACGCTGTACCGGCAGGGCGATTTTCTTGCCATCCATGACGACAAGACCGGCGGACACAAACGCCGCGCCGCCTATGTGCTGAACATGACACCGGGGTGGAATCCCGATTGGGGCGGGGTGCTGAATTTTTTCGATGAGCGCGGCCACATCGCCGAAGGCTATGTGCCGGTGTTCAACGCCCTGAACGTGTTCCGCGTGCCGGCGCCGCATGCGGTCAGCCAGGTCGCGTTCTTCGCCGGCTTTCGCTATTCGGTGACGGGCTGGTTCCACGCCCGCTGAATGCGGGCGCTCCGGCGGCATTTGCACGGCAAAGCCCGATCCATTAGACCCGCATCTGTTCGAGGCGGAGAGAATCGTGGCGAAGAAAGACGTGAAAAAGGTGGTGCTGGCCTATTCGGGCGGCCTGGACACCTCCGTGATCCTGAAATGGCTTCAGACCGAATATGGCTGCGAGGTGGTGACCTTCACCGCCGATCTCGGCCAGGGGGAAGAGCTGGAGCCAGCGCGGCGGAAAGCCGAGCTTCTCGGCATCAAGCCGAACAACATCTTCGTCGAGGATCTGCGCGAAGAATTCGTGCGCGACTACGTCTTTCCGATGTTCCGCGCCAATGCGCTGTATGAGGGCGTGTATCTGCTCGGCACCTCCATCGCGCGCCCCCTGATCGCCAAAAAGCAGATCGAGATCGCGGAAAAAACCGGCGCCGATGCCGTGGCCCATGGCGCAACCGGCAAGGGCAACGACCAGGTGCGGTTCGAGCTGTCCTATTACGCACTGAAACCGGACATTAAGATCATCGCGCCCTGGCGCGAATGGGACCTGACCTCGCGCACCCGGCTTCTCGCCTTTGCCGAAGCGCATCAGATTCCCATCGCCAAGGACAAGCGCGGCGAGGCGCCGTTCTCGGTGGACGCCAATCTGCTGCATTCCTCATCCGAAGGAAAAGTGCTGGAAGACCCGGCGCTCGAAGCCGAGTCCATCGTGTACCAGCGCACGCTGTCCCCGGAAGAAGCGCCCGAATTCGTCTATCAGCGCACCATCGCCCCCGAGGACGCCCCCGACCGGCCGTGCGTCTTCACCCTCGATTTCGAACAGGGCGATCCCGTGGCCGTCGACGGCGAGCAACTGTCGCCGG
>DATARE010000336.1:0-15132 GCA_036264295.1 Micropepsaceae bacterium
ATCCGAAACCGTCCTGGTTTGGCGAGTCCGTGGGCCATTACGAAGGCGATGAACTTGTGGTCGATACGATCGGCTTCAACGACAAATCCGATCTCGACAATTGGGGCACGCCCCACAGCGACGCGCTGCACGTGACTGAGCGCTACAAGATGTCGAATGGTGGCAAGGATCTGCGCGTCACCTTCACCATCGACGATCCCAAGGCCTTCAACAAGCCGTGGTCGGGTGTCGCCGTTTTCCGGCAGGTTAAGGGGCCGCTGATCGAAGCGGTGTGCGCGGAGAACAATTTCGATTTCTTCACCGGCGAATCCTATGCGATCCCGGAAGCGAAGAAGGCCGATTTCTAGAAAGTTCCTAATATGTCATCCCCGGCGAGCCGCATCTGCGCGGTGAGGGAAGGGGACCAATTTGGCGGAAGACAATGCCGTTCGTCGAAGATTGGTTTCCCTTCCCCTCGCGGCTTCGCCGCTCAGCCGGGAATGACAAATATCGGGTAGATTGATCAATCCAATCAGCAGCCGTCGAGCAGAAGAATCTCGACCTCATCGCCGGCATTGGCTGCGGGCGCATCGATTGGGCGCACGATCAGGCCGTCGCTTTGTGCAAAGATTTTCTGCATGGAGGAATCCTGCAGCGCAAACGGTTCGGCGGTGAGCATGCCGTCTTTTCGGATCAGCCGCGTGCGAATGTAATCCTGGCGCCGGCCATTGGCGCGCAAGGGTGAGGCCAGCCGGGCCTTCGCCAGCGGCGGCTCACAGGCCATGCCGAGCATCGCCGCGATGGCGGGGCGAATGAAAAGCACCGCGCATACCATGGCCGACACCGGGTTGCCCGGAAGTCCGATGAAAGGCGTGTCGCGCAACCTTCCAAAGATCAGCGGCTTTCCGGGGCGCATCGCAATGCGCCAGAAATCGAGCGCAAAGCCGTGCGGCTTCAGCGCACTCTGCACGAGATCGTGATCGCCAACCGAGGCGCCGCCCTGGGTGACAATCAAATCGGCCGTCTTGGTGGCTTCGGGCAGCGCGGCGAACGCCTCGGGCCGGTCGGGCAGAATGCCCACATCGCTGGCTTCGCCTCCCCATTGCCGCACCATGGCGTGCAGCGCGTAAATCGAAGAGGCCACGATGCCGCCGTCACGGCGTGGCTCACCGGGACGAAAGAGCTCATCGCCCGTGGACACCAGCGCCACGCGCGGCTTGCGCGTGACGGAGACCACCGGCAGGTCCCCGCCAGCTATCAGCGCCAGGTCGCGCGCGGAAATGCGATGCCCGCGCGGAAGCAGAACGTCGCCGTTACGAAAATCGAGCGCGCGGGGCCGCACATTCTCCCCAAGGCGCGGCGCTTCTTTAATGACCACGCGGGTTCCCGCGCTTTGCGTATCTTCCTGGATGACGACGGAATCCGCGCCTTCCGGCACGACACCGCCGGTGAAGATGCGAACGGCCTGTCCTGCGCCTACTCGCCCCTGAAAGGGCCTGCCTGCCGGAGCTTCGCCGACAAGGGAAAGTTCAGCGCCTGTCGTGGCGTCGCTTGCGCGCACGGCATAGCCATCCATCGCCGACATAGGCGCTGGCGGCTGATCCATGCGCGCCACCGCGTCGGTTGCGAGCACGCGCCCCAGCGCGTCCGCGACCGTCACGGTTTCCGGGGCAAGCGGCGCAAAGCCGCGCGAGATGCGCTCGACCGCCTCATCGACCGAAATCATCGCGTCCTCTTGCGGCCGAACATCTCATCCAGGCTGGCATGGGCGGCCTTTGCGAGCTTCTCCGCGGATACGTCCGTAAGTGCGCGCGAGCGCCCCGACAGATAACCATAAAGCTCGTTGACCGGGACGGCGGCCGATCTGGCCCATTCCGTCGCGCGCAAGCGCCGGGCCAGCATGAAGCTGCGCAAGGCTTCGCGCTCTCCGGCTGTGTTGGGGGTACGTGTGCTCGTGACCTCGTTCATCAGGACGCGCGGGCTCGCCTTTGTGGACCGCTGCGCAGGGGCTGCGGGTTCGCGGGTCTCGATTGCGGCAGGCGCTTCATAGGTGCCGCTCTTGCCGCCCGATTTCGTCAGCAGGCGGACGGTCTCGATGACGGCACTTTTGTCCACCGCTTTGATCATGTCATAAAAAGTCAGCGCTGCCACGCTGGCCGCGGTCATGGCTTCCATTTCGACGCCGGTTTGTCCGGTCGTCCTGGCGCTCGCCGCCACGCGGAACGCCGGGCGCTCGGGCAGAGGCGTGAATTCCACGCCAACATGGGTCAGCATCAACGGATGGCAGAGGGGGATCAGCTCCGACGTTTTCTTCGCTGCCATGATGCCGGCGATGCGCGCAGTGGCGAGCACGTCGCCCTTCTTGATCTCGCCCGCGACAACAAGATCGAACGTCTCCTGTGAGATGGCAATCACGGCTTCGGCAACGGCCACGCGCTCGGTGGCGGATTTCTCCGACACATCCACCATGGAGGCGCGTCCCGCCTCGTCGATATGGGACAGCTTCGTCATAGCTTCACGCCCGAGAGCAGGGCGTGGGTGGCGGCTTCGACATCGTCCGCGCGCATCAGACTTTCGCCGATCAGATAGGAGGTGATACCGGCGGCGGCAAGGCGCATCAGATCCTCGGGCGTCGATAGGCCGCTCTCCGCCACTACGTGGACACCGGCAGATACCAGCGGCTTCAGGCGGATCGCCGTGCCGATATCGGTGACAAAGGTTGCCAGATCGCGGTTGTTGATGCCGATCAGGTCGGCATCCAGATCGAGCGCGCGCTTCAGTTCTTTTTCGTTATGGACTTCGACCAGCGCGTCCATGCCCCAATCTTTCGCCGCTTCTATCAACTGCGCCGCCATCGCATCCTTGACCATTGCCATGATCACCAGGATGCAGTCGGCGCCGAGAGCGCGCGATTGCACGACCTGATAGGGTTCGAGCATGAAGTCTTTGCGCAATACGGGCAGGTGGGTGGCCTGACGCGCGCTCATTAAATCGTCGGTGGCCCCTTGGAAGGACGGCGTGTCGGTGAGCACGGAGAGGCAGGTCGCCCCGCCGCGTTCGTAATCGCGCGCCAGCACTTCGGGATCGAAATCGGCGCGTATCACGCCTTTGCTGGGGCTCGCTTTCTTGATCTCCGCGATCAGGCCGGGCCGCCTGGCGGCCTTCGCCGCTTCCAGTGCGGCGCGAAAACCACGAGGCGCTGAGACTTCCTTTGCTTCGGCCATCACGGCCTTCAACGGCCGCACCTTTTTGGCGGCAGCCACTTCCTCGTGCTTGTAGGCCGCTATGCGCTGCAAAACGCTCATGCCGGGACGCTCATGCTCTGGCGCGCTCGCTGGTGCGGGACTGCTCGTAGGCCCGCGCGGCATGGCCCTTGTCGATGCTCTCGGCAGCGAGCGCCACACCCTCGGCAATCGCCTTGGCTTTGTCCGCGACGACAAGTGCGGCGCCGGCGTTCAACACCACGATATCGCGGAACGCATTCTTGGCGCCGCTCAAAAGATCGCGAATGGCGCGCGCATTGTCCTCCGCCGTGCCGCCCTTCAGGGCCGCGAGCGAGCCGCGCTTCAGCCCCGCATCTTCCGGTGCGATATCCTGCAAGCTCACATGGCCGCGATCCATCACCGCGACGCGTGTCACGCCTGTGGTCGTCATCTCGTCCAAACCGTCGGTGCCATGCACCACCCAGGCCTTTTCGGTGCCGAGATCGGCCAACACATGGGCCACCGGCTCCAGCCATTCTTCGGCAAAGATCCCCATCAATTGTCTGCGCACGCGCGCGGGATTGCAGATCGGCCCCAGCAGGTTGAACATCGTGCGGAAACCCAGTTCCTTGCGCACCTGGCCGACATTCTTCATTGCCGGGTGATAGGCGGGTGCGAACAGGAACGCGAAACCCGAATTTGCCAGATGCCGCTTTGCGGCGGCCGCATCATGATCGATGGGCACGCCAAGCGCTTCCAGCACATCGGCCGCACCCGTGCGCGACGACATCGCCCGATTGCCATGCTTGGCCACCGGCACGCCGCATCCCGCCACTACGAACGCCGCCGCGGTGGAAACATTCAGAGTGCCGGCATTGTCGCCGCCCGTGCCGCACACATCGATGGTGCCCGGCGGCGCCTGCACCTCCGTCATGGCCTCGCGCATCGCGCGCGCGGCACCGGTGATCTCAGCAACGCCGGGGCTGCGTACCGCCATGGCGGTCAAAAATCCCGCCATGCGGATGTCGCTGACCGCACCTGCCATCATGGCGCCAAAAGCGCTTGCGGATTCGGCTGCGCTAAGGTGTTCACCCGCCGCCACACGTCTCAACAGCGTGGCGAATTCGCCTTCAGGTTTGCTCATGCCAAAGCGGCGCGTGGCGCGGTGCGCGCCAGCCTCAGAAAATTCTGCAGCAGCGCGTGGCCATGCGCCGAGGCGATGCTTTCCGGGTGAAATTGCACCCCATGAACCGGATGGGTCTTGTGCATCACGCCCATGATGATGCCGTCATCGGTCTCGGCGGTGATTTCGAGGACATCGGGCAGAGTGGCGCGGTCGATCACCAGCGAATGATATCGCGTGGCCGGAAATCCGTCTTCCAGACCGCGGAAGACACTCTTGTTCGTGTGATGGATCGAGGAAAGCTTGCCGTGCATGGGCTGCGGCGCACGCACGATTTTGCCGCCATAGGCTTGGCCAATGGCCTGATGGCCCAAGCAGACGCCCAGAATAGCCACCCGCCCGGCGGCGGCATTGATGAGCGCGAGACAAATCCCCGCCCGGTCGGGGTCGCAAGGGCCGGGCGACAGCACAATCGATTGAGGCGCCATCGCCAGCGCATCCTGGACCGTGATCTGGTCGTTGCGCTTGACGACAACCTCTTCGCCCAGCTCCCCCAGATAATGGAAGAGGTTGTAGGTGAAGCTGTCGTAATTATCGATCAGAAGCAGCATTAACGTCCTAACTATTTGAAATTGCGACGATATCATAACCACACGGCGTAATGATACCCGCTCCACGCCCGCCTTTGGCGTGGCTACACCCGGGGAATATACTCCGGTTCGGCATACCGGGCGAGCCTTGGTCGCCCTCTGGGCCTGTTACCGGCGGCTCTGGCCGCGGGCGTCGGCACGGTCATTGTCAGCGGGCTTATCACGCGCCTTCTGGTCGGCATTTTCTTGATGCCGGCGCTTTATGCTCTTGTGGCGCGCCCCGGCGACCGGTTGGAGGTGTGAATTCCGCCAGACGGGGCGCCAAGCCGCGGCCGGAAGGAGCGTTCACTTTTTTCAATCTTGTTCACGTTTTTGCCAAAACCACTCCCGCACCTGCGCGTTCTGGAACAGACTAAAGCATTGCAATCTGGTGGTCTCAATGCGGAATTGGGCGCTTGTTGGCGTTGCGGCTGCGCTTCTGCCGGGATGCGCTTTAGGCGCGACCTACAAAGGCGTGAAGGAAGTTTGTCTGTTCTCGCCCACCTTGCTTCCGGCGGACTCGGCCCTGGCGATCACGAGCATCGGCCCCGACTATGATTTCGTGCACGGATTTAGGGCAGGGTCCGAGGGTAGGGCGGCCAATGGATCCAGAGAACTCGCCGGTGCATCGATCGCGACCACGACGATGTTCCTAAAGGGCATTTACGAACCCCACTGGTATCCGGGCTCAGACGGGAAGCTCGAAGGTCTCGATAGTTCGTCCGGCTTTGATTTTCCCGCAAACGCTGAATCGGGCACCGCCAATGAGGTCGGACCGAAATTTAAGTTTTCTGGCGTCTCGAGCGTGGGCGTCGAAAGCAATGGCTTCGTCGCCGGCTTCGATATGAAATATTGACATCCTCCTGTCCCATTTGGTCATTGCTCGTCACCGGTCGCCCCATGAGCCCGCGGTGCACCCGTCGTTTTTGAATGGCGCCGAATCGGCCCAAGGCGATATGACTGCAAATAAATTTGGGAGGGGTGATTATGAAAAAGCTCGTGGGCGGCATCTCCGCGGCGGCTTGTGTGGCGTTGGCGCTCGGCGCGGGGCCCTTGCGGGTTGCGGCGCAAAATGCAGGCGGTGCCACGATCGTGATCCAGGGCGGTACGCTGATCGACGGCAATGGCGGTGCGCCGCTGGCGAACGCAGTCGTGGTCATCCAGGGCAACCGCATTGTCGCCGCGGGACGCGCGGGCGCGGTCCAAATTCCGGCGGGCGCGCAGATCATCAATGCCAACGGCAAATATGTGCTGCCCGGCCTGTGGGACGCGCAGACCAATATCGCCTGGTATTGGGGCGAGGTGTTCCTGAATCAGGGCGTGACCTCAACCGTCGATATTGGTGACGGCGAAGAAGTCTCCATCGCGCAGCGCGATGCGGTGAATCACGGCAAGGCGATTGGCCCGCGTCAGATGGTCGGCATTGGCCATCTCGGCGGCATTCGCGGCAACAATGCGCCGACGGGTCTGGAATCTGTCCTTGCCACCCGCAAGGATCCCAAATCCCCTGACGAAGCGCGCGCCTTTGCGAAGCGGTTTCTCGCGGCCGGCGCTGACATGGTGATGCTGCACGATGGCTCCTATGCGCCGGAAATCTATCAGGCCGCGGTCGATGAGGCGCACAAGGCAGGCAAACCCGCCTTCTGCCGCTGCGGCGGGCCCAAGACCGGCCCCAAGGAAGGCGCGCTCGCCGGTGCCGATATCTTTCCCCATTCGACCGGCATCGGTGCCGCCATCGCCAAGGACGGCACGCGCGCCAACAACGAGCTCGACCGCTATGCGGAAATGGACGATGCCAAGGCCAGCGATCTGATCAAGGTGCTGGCGGAGCATCATGTGAATCTGGTGCCGACGCTGGTCCACGATTCGCCGTCCTATCCGAAGGGCTGGGCGCGTTTCCAGGCCGAGGTGCGCAAGACGTTCCAGGATCCCAATTTGCGCGCCTATTACGACGACGACAATATCCGCAGCTTCTTCGCCACCTACAATCATGTCGATCCGCCGAATGTGCATGAACGGCGCGCACGCGGTTTTGCGAATATGCTGCGCTTCAACAAGATGTATGACGCGGCGGGGGGCCATGTGCTGGCGGGCGGCGACACCAATAACGAGAAGGCGCCGGGGTTCATCCTGCATGACGAAATGGAGACCATGGCGGAAGCGGGAATCCCCGCTATGCATGTCATCCAGGGCGCGACCAAATGGACCGCCGAAGCGATGCATGTCGCCGACAAAATCGGAACCGTGGAAGCGGGCAAGATCGCCGATGTGATCGTGGTCGATGCCGATCCGCTCGCGGACATCGCAAATTTGCGCAAGGTGAGCACGGTGGTGTTCGACGGCAAGCCGGTCGAGCTGGGTTATCATTCCTGGTATGCGACACCCTTCGGCGGCGGCGCCGAAGACCGCGCGGTGGTGGATAATCTTTCCTGGACGCAAATCCTGAAGCAGGCGACGTTCCGTGCGCCTCAAGGCGAAAATGCGGCCGCGGCGGCGCCCGATCCGGTGGAGAGCCCGCAACCGGCCATCGAGACCATTGCGCCGGTGATGATTGCCGAAGGCAGCCCGACGACGACATTGACGCTGAAAGGCTTCAACTTCGTGCGCCGCAGCCGAGTCTATTTCGACGGTCAGGCGGTTCCTTACAAGCGCGTTAGCCCCACCGAGTTGCAGGTGACATTGGACGACAATTTGCTGAAGCGGGCGGGACGGTTCGATATTGTGGTGAAGAACCCCGAGCCCGTGGCCAACAAGCAATGGGGCAGCGGTGAATCCAATGCGGCGCATCTTCTGGTGATGTTTGGTTTCACCAATGTGCGCACCGCGAGTGCCGCACCCTGAACCAATACGGAAAAGCCTCCCTCATGGTGAGCTTGCCGAACCTCATGGTGAGCCTGCCGAACCATGAGGGCGGCACGATAGAGCGCATTTGATATTCTGTTTTACGAGTTCGCGACAAACGCGCTGC
The DNA here is from genome assembly GCA_036264295.1 of Micropepsaceae bacterium. Taxonomy (GTDB): domain Bacteria; phylum Pseudomonadota; class Alphaproteobacteria; order Micropepsales; family Micropepsaceae; genus CAIYRG01. The sequence goes on from DATARE010000336.1 coordinate 7,903, forward strand.
GCCGGGCTTGCAATGTTGGCCGTGATCGGCATTCACGTTGAATTTTACGGGGTATGCTGAGCAATCGGCTACGATGCCGCGCGCTGTGTTTTGACAGTGTACGGATCATGGCGTGTGATGCGCCCATGACGAAGCACGTTCATATGAGCCCGCCGCGAAAGGAGCATGCTGCAGCCCAGCCGCCCTGGTTGTTCTGGCTGGAATTTTTGGTGCTTCTGGCAGGGGGCGCGATGTTGGGCTACCTCACCAGCAGCGTGGGTTAGGCTGGGGCCTGCCGGTAAGTGGCGGCGCCATACGAGGCGAACGATCACTGCCCGCGCTTTGGCATGGACGCGTAACGCACCGCTTCGTCGGCGGCTGCCATCAGGGCCTTGGCCTTGTTCACCGTTTCCTGGAATTCGGCCTCCGGATCGGAATCCGCGACCACGCCGCCGCCCGCCTGCACATACATGGTGCAGTCCTTCACCACGGCCGTGCGCAGCACGATGCAGGTGTCCATCGAACCATTGGCGGCGAAATATCCGACCGCGCCGGCGTAGACGCCGCGCTTCTCCTTTTCCAATTCGTCGATGATTTCCATCGCCCGCACCTTGGGAGCCCCGGACAAGGTGCCCGCCGGAAAGCCGGCCACCAGCGCGTCCACCGCATCGAGCCCCGGGCGGATAACGCCTTCCACATTCGACACCAGATGCATCACATGCGAATAGCGCTCAATGAAGAATTGATCGGTCACATGGACCGTGCCGGTTTGCGCGACACGGCCCACATCGTTGCGCCCGAGGTCGAGCAGCATCAGATGCTCGGCACGTTCCTTGGGATCGGCCATCAATTCATCGGCGAGACGCTGGTCTTCTTCCGGTGTTTTGCCGCGTGGCCGTGTGCCGGCGATGGGACGAATGGTGACTTTGGAATCGCGCAAACGGACCAGAATTTCCGGGCTCGAACCGACAATGGCGAAACCGGGAAAATTCAGGAAATAGAGAAAAGGCGACGGATTCAACCGCCGCAGCGCCCGATACAGGGCGAAAGGCGGCAACGAAAAGGCGCGGCGAAAACGCTGACTCGGCACCACCTGGAAAATATCGCCGGCGCGGATGTATTCCTTCGCCTTCTCGACCATCGCCAGATATTCGTCGTGGCCGGTGTTCGATTGGGCCGGACCAAGGACGGCCTGCACGTCTGGCGCGGGCGCGGGCACACCCGCACGCTCCAAATCGGCGACGATGTCCTGAAGGCGCTCGGCGCCACGCGCATAGGCGGCGCGTGCCGCCAAACCTTTCTCCGGCCACACTGGCGTCACCACGATGATCTCGTCTCGGATGTTGTCGAAGATCGCCATGATGGTGGGGCGGAGCAAAATGCCTTCGGGAAGGCCCAGCACATCGGGAGGCGGGGAGGGCAGCCGCTCCATGTGGCGCACGATGTCGTAGCCTAGATAGCCGAACATGCCCACAGCCATCGGCGGCAGCTCGGCCGGCAATTCCATCTCCGCGTCCTTGACCAGACGCTTGAGCGAGACAAGCGGACGATCGGCGTCCGCATCGGGCACAAACGCATCCGCATCCGTGCGGGCGTTGCGATTGATCTCCGCCTTGCCATTGCGGCAGCGCCAGATCAGATCGGGTTTCAGCCCGATGATGGAATAGCGCCCGCGGGTTTCGCCTCCTTGCACGCTTTCGAACAGGAAGGCGTTGGCGCGGCCCTCGGCGAGCTTGAGGAACGCCGAGACGGGCGTTTCCAAATCGGCGATCAGCCGGACATAAAGAGCCTGGGGCCGGCCTTGCTCATAAGCAGACGCAAAAGCGGAAAAGCCGGGCGCGATATCCATGGAAATCGGATTCTATTGCGGCGCGTCGCCAAGGACACGCTGAACGGTCGCCTGGTGGATATTGACCCCGGCCTGTTTGCGCGCCGCCGCGGCAAGCGAATCGATTGCCGTCACGCTAAGCTGCTGTGCGGCGGTCCGGCGGAAATTGACGTAATCCGCGCTGGAAAGATCGGGCTGGGGATGGATCACCTTCGCCACGCGCGTCAGCACGACGCCATTGCCTTTGCCGGCAGGGCCGGTGAGCACCGTTCCAGGCGGAGCGGCAAACATCTGCCCAATCAGCTGCGGCGAGAACACATCGTTCATGTCGCCGCGCTTCAAAGGCATGCTGGTGACCGGCGGATGACCGACGGCTTTGCCGGCATCGGCGAGACTGCCGGACTTCTTCGCTTCTTCCGCAAGCGCCTGGACTTTGGTCTGCAGCAATTTGGCGCGAGCGTCGGCAATGAAGCCTTCCTTGACCTCTTCGCGTACCGAATCCAGCGGTTTGACAGCGGGGGGTGTCACGCTGTTCACCTTCAACGCGAAATATTGACCGTCCATGCTCTGAAACAGATCGCTGTCCTCGCCGGATTCGGTCTGGAAGGCGGTGTCCAGCAGTTGCGGTACTTTGGGCAGATCCGCTTCGCTCTTCTCCGGTGTCATTCCCATGCGGTCGACCGCGGTGACATGATGAACCGCCAGGCCGAGCTTCATGGCCGCTTCCGCGAGCGTGCCGCCGCTGCCGCGCTCGTCTTCCAGTTTATTGCCGATTTCCGTGACTTTGGCGGCAGCGCGCGCTTTCACGAGATTGGCTTTGATCTCGTCCTTGACCTGATCGAAGGTCCTCATTTCTCCTGGGATCACTTTCGCGGCACGAAGAATGACCCAACCGAAGGGACCCTGAACGGGCGGCGTGACCGCACCTTCGGGCACCGCAAACACGGCCGCCGAGAGCTTGGGGTCCAGTCCCGTCGCTGCCACCGTGCCGATTTTCAGATCCGCATCTTTCATGCCGCGCTCGCGGGCAAGCGCGACGAAATCGGCCGGCGTCTTCAATTTCATCGCGGCGTCATCGGCTGCTTCCTTGGACGGGAAGGCGATCTGTTCCACCTCGCGCTGCTCGGGTTTTTCGTAATCGCCTTTGTGCGCATCGAATTCGGCTTTCAGGTCGGCATCCGAGACTTGAATCTCTCCGGAAACCTGATCGGGCCCGATTTGCACATAATCGAAGGAGCGATATTCCGGCGAACTGAACTGGGTGGAATGGGCCTTGTAATAGGCTTCGAGGTCCGCCTTTGTGGGCTCGGGCACTTGGCCGGCCTCTTCGGGTGTCACCACCAGATAGTCGGCCACGCGCTGTTCGTTGATGAAATCATAGAGCAGGCGGGCAAAGCCCGGCGGCGCCAGCATTCCATCGGTGATGGCGTCGAGCAATTGCGCCCGCGCGATATCGCTGCTGGTCGCGGCAACGAACGCCTCTTCGCTGAGGCCGTTGTCCTGCAGGGTGCGCGCGAACAGATTGGGATCGAAAGCGCCATCCGCGCCGCGGAAACTCTGATTGGAGCGGATCTGCGCCGCAACCGCCTCCTGTGAGGCGGTGAGACCCAGGCTTTTGACCTGTTCGTCCAGCGCGGCGCGCGCAATCGCCTGATCGAGCACCGTCTTGTCGAGGCCGATGGCCTTGGCCTGCTCCATGGTGAGCTGGTTCTGGGTTTGCGCGGACAGGTTGCGAAGCTGGTTTTTGAGCTGCTGGTCGTATTCATTCGCCGAAATCTCGGTGCCACCCACGCTGGCCACGACATTGTCGCCACCGCCGCGGAAAATGTCGGCCACACCCCACAGCGCAAACGCCAGGACGAGCACCCCGATGATGACGGAAGCGACCCAGGATTTGGAGGCGGCGCGAAGTTGTTGCAGCATGGAAAAACCGAATGATCTGTTAGGGTCGCGGATGATACGGAGTGGCCCAGAAGGCGGCAAGCTGTAGCGGAAATGGAGTCTGCCGGCAAAGGGGGCTCAAGCATTTATGAAATATGGGATGGCGCATGCGTATGTTGTTGGCCGGCAATTGGAAAATGAACGGGCTGAAAGGCGCTTTGGCCGAAATCCGGGCGCTGAAGCGGGGGCTTGCCGATGAACCGGCGCGCGGGGACGTGCTCGTGTGCCCCCCCTCTACCCTGATCGCGGACGCCGTGAAGGCCACCGAAGGCAGCCCTATCGCGATCGGCGGACAGGATTGTCATGCTCTGGCTTCGGGCGCCTTCACCGGCGATATCTCGGCCGAAATGCTGCGCGATGCGGGAGCAACGGCCGTCATTGTGGGCCATTCGGAGCGCCGCCAATATCATGGCGAGACCAATGTCGTGGTCGCCGGCAAGGTGCGGGCCGCACACAGGGCAGGGCTGACGCCGATTCTGTGTGTCGGCGAAAGCGACAAGGAACGCGATGGCGGTCAGGCGATTCCGGTTGTCACCCAACAGCTTCAGGCAAGCATTCCCGCCGAGCTCGATGGCGCGGAACTGGTCGTCGCCTATGAGCCGATCTGGGCTATCGGCACCGGCAAAATTCCGCAGATGACGGATATCGCGCAGATGCACGATGCGATCCGCGAAGAGCTGAACCGGCGCTTTGCCGATAAGGGCGCCCAGATGCGCATTCTCTATGGCGGTTCGGTGAAGCCCGACAATGCTGCCGATATCCTCCGTGTCGCCAATGTCGACGGCGCGCTCATCGGGGGTGCGAGCCTCAAGGCGGCGGATTTCCTGGCCATCATCCGCGCAGCTCCGCGTCGTTAACCCCGCTAATCCCGCCGCAGGAGCTTGCAGAAATAGATGCGCTGGTGTCCTCGAGGACAGTCCTCCAATTTGCCGAATGTCCGATAGCCGAGTTTCTCGTAGAAGCCCGGCGATTCGAAGCTGAACGTGTTGAGCTGAACGCCGAGACAGCCGCGACTTTATGCGATCTCCTCTGCGCTTCTTATCAGGGTCGAACCCAGACCGCGCAGCCGGAATTCCTCGGGCACGAAGATCAGATCGATAAACAGCCAATCGAACGCCGACGACCCCCAAAGCCCGCCAATTATGGTGTCGTCATTGGGCTTCCGCAGAACAATCGCGACCGGATTTACAATCGGTTCGGCGACATCGCTTGTATTGTGTCGTCGCAGCAGATCAAAAATGGCGGCGCGATGTTCGGGGGCCGGGTGTTCGACCACGGCCGGGCGCGGCAGTGGCGTCCGCACTCCGTTGCCGCCACCGTCCTGCTCAGCGCAAAAGCGCGTCGATGACGGCATGGAATTGGGCCAGGGTTCCGCCATGAACGGCATAGCTCAAACCTGCGCCGACCAAGCTAAACAGACCCAAAACGGTAAGCGTAAAATTCATCGTAGCGATCCTCCAATCCCGAAGGAAAGAATGGCCGCGGCCACAATAAGTTCCATAGCCTTGCAGGCGTGTCAGCGCGGCGAAACGGGTGAGCGCGCCGCGCGACCATTTTCATTAGAATTTTCAATAAATTCCCGGCAATTGCGGATTATTTCTCACACCCGGTCTTAAAGCCCGCATGCCACGCTGCAGCCTTGGCCGGGGAAAAAACGATGACCGCAAAACGGTTTTATGAGTCGGCGCGCGTGCTGGTTTATGACCCGGTATCGTCGAACCGCAATGCCACGCGGGCCTCGCTGCTCTCGCTGGGCTATCGCAATGTCGAATCCCTGCCGGATATCGACATGCTGACCTACCGGCTTCGCAAGGACGCACCCGACCTGCTGGTGGCGGAAGTGGCGGGCGCCGAAAGCGAAACCTGCGCTCTTATCCAGGCGATCCGGCAGGGCCGCTTGGGCGAAAACCCGTTCGTCCTGGTTGTCGTCACGACGTGGCGGCGTGACGGCTCGATCATCGGCCAGGTGCTGAATTCGGGCGCCGACGATCTGGTGGCGCGCCCGGTTTCGACAACCGCATTGGGCGAGCGGGTCCGCTTGCTCTGCGAGCGTCGCAAGGGTTTCGTGGTGACGTCCGATTATATTGGCCCCGACCGGCGCAGAGACGGGCGCGTTGGCCCGCAGGCTGAATGCTTGGAAGCGCCCAATCCGCTGAAGTTGAAGTCGCTCGAATATCTGTCCGAGGACGAAATCGCCCGCCTAATGGCGGAAAGTGTCCAACAGGGTAAAGAAAAGCTCAATCTCCAGAAAGTGCGCCGCGATGCGGTGCAGCTTTGCGTGCAATGGCGGATGTTGGAGCAGCGCGCGCCGGGGGCTCACGATTTTTGCGAAATCCTGCCGCGCATCGCACGGCTGGCCGATGAGATGAAGCGGCGGGCTCAGATCGCCAAACACGAGGCGGCGCAGGAATGGTGCCAATCGATCCTGCAATCCATTCATGGGCTGACCGAACTGGGCGAGCACGAGGCGCAGTCGGAACCCAGGGCCGAATACCGTCCTTTGCTGAAGCTGCTGGGCCATGCCTCCCTGACGCTGGGACAGATGTTTGCCGCTGCCGATGTCGAGCCGGCCCGCCTGGTGGAGCTGGATCGTATCGTCGCGGAACGTCGCGGCCGTTCCGTCGCCGCCTAAGACCGGGCCGCCCATTAAATCCCAAAGAATTCATCGCTATTTCCATGATGGGTCGGGCTTCAGGCCGGGCGTCTGGGAACCCAATTCCGATTTCTGTTTGCTGGGTTAACGAATTGGTCTATTGACGCGGGGCCTCGGCACATCGATATCCCCTCCCTCGCAGGAACCGGACACCCAGCAGCTCATGCAAGCGGTACTCATCATCGTTCATCTTTTGGTCGCGATGGCGCTGATCTTCGTCGTGCTCTTGCAGCGCTCCGAAGGCGGCGCGCTTGGCATGGGCGGCGGCGGCTCGGGCCTCGGCGGTTTGTTCTCACCGCGCGGCGCGGCCAGCACATTGACGCGGACCACCGCGATCCTGGGTCTGGTGTTCTTCGTCACCAGCATGTCGCTCACGCTGTTGTCGCTGGGCGCGCGGCGTCCGGCATCCATTCTGAACCAGGTGGTGCCAGGCCAGACGGCTCCCGCCAATCCCAATGCGCCTCCAACCTTGCCGTCGGCCACGCCTCCGACGCTGCCTGGCACCGCGCCCGCCGCACCGGCAGGTCCCGCAGCACCGGCTGCGCCGGCCGCACCAGCCCTTCCAGCCGTGCCGCCCACGCGGTGAGTCGGCGAAAGGTCAAGCTGTCTTCTTCACATGAATCTGGTATTCGCGCAGCGAAAGCGCTTGAGCGGGGACATTCCTTGAGCCATGGTGCAATTCCATGGCGCGGTTGATCTTCATAACCGGCGGCGTGGTCTCTTCTCTCGGAAAAGGTCTCGCGTCCGCCGCACTCGGTGCTTTGCTTCAAGCACGCGGGTACAAAGTCCGTTTGCGGAAACTTGATCCCTATTTGAACGTCGATAGATC
>DATARE010000340.1:0-2529 GCA_036264295.1 Micropepsaceae bacterium
AACCCCAATGTGACGGCGAGCACGAGACCGGCCTGAAACAACAATTCCTGGGGCTTCGGACAGCCGTCGAATTCCGCTTGGCATGGAACGTCGACATCAGCCGGCGCATGTGCTTGCCGTTCTTCGTGCCTCGTTTCGTCAAGTGTCTTGGGCCACATGATCTTGCCGCCTTCGCTGCAGTTCCGCAGCCTTGGTGGCGGTTTATCGGGCCGATTTCCGTATAAATTCGAGGGTGGAAATCACGGATGTTTATATACATGGCATATAAGCATTCGCGGCTTTGCCAGATGCAATGTATTATTGTATGACATTATATCGCAAAGCTGGAACATAAGGATTTCGCGCATGGACATGGCCGGGGAACGTCTGATTTCCGCGCCCAGGCAAACGGTTTGGGAGGCGCTGAACAACACCGAGATCCTGAAGGCCTCCATTCCGGGTTGTGAAACGCTTCAGGCGACATCGCCCACGGAAATGACCGCGACCGTGGCCATCAAATTGGGTCCGATTTCCGCGAAATTCGCCGGGCGGGTCCATCTTTCGGATATTGATCCACCGAACGGCTACACGCTTTCCGGCGAAGGCAAGGGCGGCCCCGCGGGTTTTGCCAAAGGTGCGGCGAAGGTCCATTTGGCCGAACAGCCCGAAGGAACATTGCTGACCTATACGGTGGAGGCGCAGGTTGGCGGCAGGATCGCGCAGCTCGGCGCGCGGCTCATCGATGCGACCGCAAAATCCATGGCCGATCAGTTCTTCAGCAGATTCGTCGAGCAGGTGATGGCGACGATGCCGCAGGCCGAAGCCGCGAGCCCGGCTCCCCTGCCCGCCGCACCCAAAGAGAAACTGAATTACGGTCTGCTGACGCTGGTCGCCGCCGCCATTGCCATCGCCATCGCGGGATGGGTGATCCTGCAATAGCGGCGTGCGGGATTCCTATTTCGCTTTCGCTTTGGAATTCTGTGGTTTGCGCGGCATTGCGGCTTCGAAAGCCGAACGCGCCGAACTTTTCACATGATCGAGGGCCGCGCTGCGTGCGGCTTCGATGTCGCGCTTCTGAATCGCCTTCATCAAGCGTTCGATCTCCTTGATGCTTTGCAGCTGCCGCTCTTTGCGCAACAGCGAATGCCGACGCAGGCTCGATGTCCGCAAGACCAGGCGATTGATGATATCAAACGCAATCGTATTGGCAGCACCGGTGCAGATGCGATCGTAGAACGCGCGTTTGCTTTCGATCATGTTTTCGAGCACGCCCGATTGATATGCCCGCTTCAATTTCTCCGCGTCGGCCGCAAGGTCCCGCACGGCGGTATCATCGGCTTTCTCGATGAATTGTTCGACAACCAGTGCTTCAAGAACCGAACGGATGCGGTAGGCGTTTTCTGCGTCCTCGCGGGAGATTGCACCGACCGTCAGTCCCCGTGCCGAAACCGGCTCGAAAATGCCCTCGGCCTGCAGTTCCCGCAGCGCCTCGCGCAAGGAGGTCCGGCTGACATTGAGCTGATCGCATAGGTCCTTTTCGATAAGCCGCGTGCCCGGTGCAAGAACGCCCGTCTCGATGGCGTTGCGCAAAGCGGCAATGATCTTGTTGCGCAAGGGTGCGGATTGATGCCGAACGGGCGACAATTTGACGAGACCGCTGTCAGACATCTTTCCCCCAAATCCGCCGGTAATTGTTTTTGGAAAAGGACGGCTCTCCGTATGGCGCCTATTTGAAAACTTTTATCCCGCCCATATTTTCAACCGCCCGCCGTGCCATCACCATCACCAGATTGGCGCGATATTCGGGCGTGCCATTGTGATCGCCCATCATCGTGCCGGCATCGATTGTGCAATTCGCAAGCGCTTCGCTGCGAAAATCCCCCGACAATGCGGCTTCCAAATCGGCAGCGCGGAACACGCCGCCTGCTCCTGCGCCGGTTACCGCCACACGGACATTTCTCCCCGTCCTGGCGATGAACACGCCCGCAATGGAAAAGCGCGATGCCGGGCTCAGAAATTTCGCATAGCCGGCGCTATCGGGTATCGGAAACTCGATGCGGGTTGCGATCTCGTCCGTTTGCCGCGCGGTTTCGTAAAGACCGACAAAGAAATCGTCGGCCACAATGCGCCTTTTGTTGGTGACGATTGTCGCGCGCAAAGCCAGCGCGCTGGCGGGATAATCGGCAGCCGGGTCATTGTTGGAAATGGAACCGCCGATGGTGCCGCGATGACGCACATGACGGTCGCCGATCGAACCGGCCAAACCCGCCAGAGCGGGAATATGCTTTCGCACGGCAGCGGACGCGGCGACATGAGCATGAAGCGTTGCCGCGCCGATGCTGAGCGTGCCGGCCTCCACCGCAATGCCGCGCAGATCGGGAATACCGCCGAGATCGATCAAATCACTCGGGCTGGCAAGCCGCAGTTTCATGGCCGGCAACAGCGTGTGGCCACCGGACAGAAAGGATGGGTTCTCGCATCCCGCGTAAATATTTTGCGCTTCGGCGATCGTCTTGGGGTGGTGATATTTGATGGGAAACATGACGAGCC
>DATARE010000352.1:0-5374 GCA_036264295.1 Micropepsaceae bacterium
TTCGGATCGAGCAGCAGCACCCGGTCCAGCTCCTCGAGGCCTTCCCGATAGCGGCCCAATTCCAGCAGCGTCGTGGCGTGGTTGCTGAGCGCTTCGATGAAATCCGGCCTCACCGCCAGCGCCCTGTCGAAGGCGGCCAAGGCATCGTCGGGCCGGCCGAGCCTCACCAACGTCACGCCGCGCATGCAGGCGCCATCCGCAAACAAGGGATCGAGCCGCTCGGTTTCGCCGAAAAGATTTTCCGCCTGGCCGAATTGGCTCCCCTGGAAATGGATCACGCCCAGCCCATACAGCGCGGGAATATGCGCCGGGTTGGTACCCAGGACGTCCTGAAAAAGGCGGGCCGCATCGGCGTGCCGGCCTTCCTGATATGCGCGTTGCGCGTCTTGCAGCAGCTCGTCTGACATGCGGCGGAATGTGTCTCAGAATGGCCGCCGCCGCCAGCCTTGATTGCAGGCCCTAAATGGGTTCGGGATGGACGCTTGCTGCGCCGCCGCGAAACGAAAGAACGCGCCACAGCACGGCGCTGGCCATCCGGCTGAGCCAGCCCGAAGGGTTCAGCCCGGCCGGCTTCACCACCATTTTCACCAGCCGGTCGATGTGATGGCGGCGATAGAACGCCATGATCTTTTCCTGATAGGCCCGGGCATAGAGGCGCCGGCGATAGGGCTTCGCCGCAATTTCCGATGGCTTCACATTGGCGCAGTAATAGGCGCAGGCGAGTTCGTCATCGTCCGATTCATTGACGCGGGTGATCGCCACCCAAAGTTTGCGCCACAGCGGAAGATCGGGTTCGGTCTCGCCTTGCAGGATGTCATAGAACAGGCGGTAATGGCGGAATTCGTCGGCGGCGATGCGGCCCGCCACTTCCTTCAGCACCGGTTCTTCGCTGGCATCGCGGATGGCGCTGTAAAGCGAGGAGGTACCGCTTTCCACCACGCAACGGGCGATCATCTCGCCGCGCCGCGAACCGCGCACCGAACCCTCGCCGCTATGAAAATGCTCGGCCTGATACAGCGCGCGAAAGCGGGCAAAAGCGCTGGTGAAATCGAAGTTCGGATCCGCCAGCTCCGCCCAACGCGCCAAAGCCAGACCGTGCTGAACCTCTTCCTCGCCCCAATGTTCGATGCGGCGGACGGTGTCTTCGGGTGCGCCCTTATAGACACGCTTCAGATAGGTGACGTAATCGGGCGCGTTGTACTCGACCAAAGAAGCGGCCCGCACGGCGGCCAGAAGCGGCGCGCTGACCTTTGATGGGTCGAAGCGGGACCAGTCGACGTCGTCGAGCGTCCAGCCGGCCTCGTAAACTATGCCATCGGTCATCCCAGATCCTTCAGAGTCCCGGCCGATGCAAGCAAAACGCAATACCTCAGATTACAGCGAAACGCAGGCGGGCCCAACCGGCTCCAACGCGCGAAGCAGGCGGGCGACACGCAAGTGTCACGAAAAAACCGGCTAAGGCTAGGGTTTCTTATGCAATTTCCGCGTGCGGAGGGCCTTAAAACGCCGCTCGCAACTGCCGCAAATGGTCCAGCTGTTCGCCTGCGCGGGCGCGCTCGGCATCGGTTTTGGCCGCGGCAAGATCCTCTTCCATGTCGGCAATCCGATGGTCGAGCGCGGCCAGATCGAAATTGGCCATGGGAACCGCATCCTCGGCCAGGACCACGACTTTTTTGCCGTCGACTTCGGCAAAGCCGCCGCGGATGAAGAGGCGAAGGCCCGGCGTTTCGCCGCCTGTGACCTCGATGACACCGGGACGAAGCGAGGAGATCACCGGCGCATGTCCGGCGAGCACGCCGAAATAGCCTTCGCTGCCCGGAAGCGTGACCATGTCCACGTCTTCGGACAGCAACAGCCGTTCGGGCGAAACCAGGTCGAAATGAATCTTATCAGCCATGCTTTTGCGCGAATGGCGAGTAGCGAATGGCGAATGGTGAAGAAGGATTCTTCATTTTCCGCCGTTTCAGCACCCTATTCGCTACTCCCTATTCGCTATTCGCCCGTTACGCCGCGTCGGCAGCCATTTTCTGCGCCTTCGCGACCGCTTCTTCGATGGCGCCCACCATATAGAAAGCCTGCTCGGGCAAATGGTCGTATTCCCCGTCGACGATCGCCTTGAAGCTGCGGATCGTGTCCTTCAGTTCGACGAACTTGCCCGGCGAATTGGTGAACTGCTCCGCCACGAAGAAGGGCTGCGACAGGAAGCGCTGGATCTTGCGGGCGCGCGCCACGATCAGCTTGTCGTCTTCCGACAGCTCGTCCATGCCCAGAATGGCGATGATGTCCTTCAGCGCGCGATATTGCTGCAGCACTTCCTGCACGTGGCGCGCCACCGTGTAATGCTCCTCGCCGATGACCTGAGGATCGAGAATGCGCGAGGTCGAGTCCAGCGGGTCCACCGCCGGGAAGATGGCTTGGGCCGCGATGTCGCGCGACAGCACGGTGGTGGCGTCCAAATGCGCGAACGAGGTCGCCGGCGCGGGGTCGGTCAGATCGTCGGCCGGCACGTAAATTGCCTGCACCGAAGTAATCGAGCCCTTGGTGGTGGAGGTGATGCGCTCCTGCAGATTGCCCATCTCGGTCGCGAGCGTCGGCTGATAACCCACCGCGCTCGGAATGCGTCCCAGAAGCGCGGACACTTCCGAACCGGCCTGGGTGAAGCGGAAGATGTTGTCGATGAACAGCAGCACGTCCTTGCCCTCGACGTCGCGAAAATATTCCGCCACCGAAAGACCGGTCAGCGCCACGCGCGCACGGGCACCCGGTGGCTCGTTCATCTGCCCATAGACGAGGGCGCATTTCGAACCTTCAGTCGAGCCGTTCTTCTTGGGATCGATGTTCACATTGGACTCGATCATCTCGTGATAGAGGTCGTTGCCCTCGCGCGTGCGCTCGCCCACGCCCGCCAGCACCGAATAGCCGCCATAGGCCTTGGCGATATTGTTGATCAGCTCCTGCATGGTCACGGTCTTGCCCACGCCTGCGCCGCCGAACAGGCCGATCTTGCCGCCCTTGGTATAGGGGCACAGCAGATCGATGACCTTGATGCCCGTCACCAGAACCTCGGCCGTGCCGGCTTGTTCGGCAAAGGACGGCGCTTCGCGATGGATGGTGGCGGTGTGTTCCTGGCTGATGGGACCCGCCTCGTCGATCGGCTCCCCGATCACGTTCATGATGCGCCCCAGCGTGGCCGGTCCAACGGGCACGCGGATGGAGGTGCCGGTGTCGATCACTTCCTGACCGCGCACCAGGCCTTCGGTGGTGTCCATGGCAATGGCGCGCACGGAGTTTTCGCCCAGATGCTGCGCCACTTCGAACACCAGGCGGAATTCCTTGCCGGTGCGGGCGTCGATATTCTTGGTTTCCAGCGCATTGAGAATCGCCGGCAGTGCACCGTCGAATTGCACGTCGACGACGGCGCCGATGACCCTGGTGAGGTGGCCCTTGGAGACCATATTGGTTTGTGCACTCATGCGTTTTCTCTTTCCTGCGATTACACCGCTTCGGCGCCGGAGATGATTTCGATCAGCTCCTTGGTGATCTGCGCCTGACGGGTGCGATTCATTTGAATGGTGAGGGCTTTGATAAGGTCACCGGCATTGCGCGTGGCATTGTCCATGGCGGCCATTTGTGAGGCGAAGAAACCTGCCTGGTTTTCCAACAGTGCCGCCAGGATCTGCACCGAAATGTTCTGCGGCAGCAGCGCGCTCAGGATTTCGCCCTCATCGGGTTCGTAATCGTAGACCGCGCGCGTGGGATCCGCCTCGCCGGGTTCGACAGTCGCCGGGATCAATTGACGCGCGGTCGGGATTTGCGTCACCACCGATTTGAAGCGGTTATAGATCAAAGTCACCACATCGACTTCGCCGGCATTGAACATATCGAGGATCTGCTGGGCGATGGGTTTTACCAGCGTGAAACCTGCCGCTTTGATCCCAAGCTCATAGGATTCGACAAAGCGGTTGCTATAGGTGCGGCGGAGCTGATCGCGCCCCTTGCGCCCGATGGTGATGATCTTCACGTCTTTGCCGTCGGCAATCAGCTTGGCGATCTTCTCGCGCGCAGCGCGCACGATGCCGGAATTGAAGCCACCGGCAAGACCACGGTCCGATGTGGCGACAACAACCAGATGGCGCTGGTCCGAACCCGTACCAGCCAGAAGACGCGGTGCCGAGGGTCCCGAAACGCCGGCGGCGAGGTTGGCAATCACCGCCGCCATGTGGCGCGCATAGGGCCGCGCCGCTTCGGCGGCAGCCTGGGCGCGGCGCAGCTTCGCTGCCGCCACCATCTGCATCGCCTTGGTGATCTTCTGCGTGGACTTCACGCTTCCGATCCGTGTGCGCATTTCCTTTACGGAGGCCATGGCGAAATCGCGATCTCTTTAGGAGAAAGTCTTGGACACTTCGGTCAGCGCATCCTTCAGCATGGTTTCCAGCGCGGGCGACAGCGCCTTCTCCTTGCGGATGCCTTCGAGGAATTGCGGATAGCTGGCGCGCAGTTTCGACAGCAGCGAGTCCTGGAACGCGCCGACGCGCGCCGTCGGGAACGGATCGAGATAGCCGCGCGTGCCGGCATAAATCACCGCGACCTGCTCTTCCACCGCGAACGGCTTGTATTGCGGCTGTTTCAAGAGCTCGGTCAGGCGCTCGCCGCGCGCCAACATCTTCTGCGTCGCCGCATCGAGGTCGGAACCGAACTTCGCGAAAGCCGCCATTTCGCGATATTGCGCGAGTTCGCCCTTGATCGGACCGGCCACCGTCTTCATCGCCTTGATCTGCGCCGACGAACCCACGCGCGACACGGAAATGCCGACGTTCACGGCGGGGCGGATGCCCTGATAGAACAGATCGGTTTCGAGGAAGATCTGCCCGTCGGTGATCGAAATCACATTGGTCGGAATATAGGCCGACACGTCATTGGCCTGCGTTTCGATGATGGGAAGCGCGGTGAGCGAACCGCCGCCATTGTCTTCGTTCAGCTTGGCGGCGCGTTCGAGCAGGCGCGAATGCAGATAGAACACGTCGCCGGGATAGGCTTCGCGGCCCGGCGGGCGGCGCAGCAGCAGCGACATCTGGCGATAGGCAACCGCCTGCTTGGACAAATCGTCATAGATGATGAGCGCGTGCAGGCCGTTGTCGCGGAACCATTCGCCCATGGTGCAGCCGGCAAACGGTGCCAGGAATTGCAGCGGCGCCGGCTCGGAGGCGGTGGCGGCCACCACGGTGGTGTATTCCATGGCGCCGGCATCTTCGAGCGTCTTGACGATCTGGGCCACCGTCGAGCGCTTCTGCCCGATGGCGACATAGATGCAATACAGCTTGATCTTCTCGTCGCCGGTGGCATTGAGCGGCTTCTGGTTCAGGATGGCGTCGAG
>DATARE010000412.1:0-15934 GCA_036264295.1 Micropepsaceae bacterium
CCATAATCGATGGTGATCGCTTGCCCACCCAAGGCGATAAGGTGCGCAATGGCGCCTTCATACAATTTGGCGCTACTGGAATCGCCGAAGAATTCGCGGTCGGCAATCGCCAAGACGCCGAAGCGGAAATTTTTCGCAAGCGCGGCGCATGGAACGCGCTTGCGCGAATAGCTATCCGTTGCATCATAGCCTTCCGCCGCGCGCAGCACATCGATGGCATCGCCGGTCGTGTTCGCGAAAATCGAAACGCAATCCAGGCTGCGGCAGGCCGGAACCACGCCGGTCGTGCTCAGCAACCCCTTTGTCGGTTTCAAGCCGACAATGTTGTTGTAAGCGGCGGGGACACGGCCCGATCCGGCCGTATCGGTGCCGAGCGAAAAGCCGGCGAGTCCTGCCGCCACGGCCACAGCCGAACCCGAGCTTGATCCGCCGGAGACGTAGCGCGAATCGAACACCGACCGCGGCGCGCCATAGGGCGAGCGCGTGCCCACAAGGCCGGTGGCGAATTGATCGAGATTGGTCTTGCCGACGAGAATGGCGCCGGCAGCCAGCAAGCGCGTCACCGCATGGGCGGTTTTGTTCGGCGTGTAGGCAAAGGCGGGACAGGCGGCCGTGGTGGGTAGACCTGCAACGTCGATATTGTCTTTCACGGCGAAGGGAATGCCCCATAGCGGCATGGTCTCGCCGGGCCCTTGGCGGGCCAACGCTTCCGCTCGCGCCAGAACCTCATTTTCCGGAACCCGCGTGATCCACACTGCGGGATCGCCATAGTCAGCAATGCGCCGCAAGCTTGTCTGCGCAATCTCCACAGGCGTGGCCCCGCTGCGATAGGCGGCGCGCAAACTCGCAAGATCGAAGGGCAAGCTCATAGGGCAGCTCCGATCAAGGCGAGAACCTGCCCGGGTTTCACGGTCTGGCCCGGCTGACATCGCAACTCACGCACTATGCCCGGCACCGGTGCCACAATGGGAATTTCCATTTTCATGGTTTCGACGATGATGAGCGTTTCTCCGTCTGCCACGGCCGCCCCCGTGGTGACCACGATCTTCCAGACGCTGGCGCCAGAGGGCGCATGCACCGGCGTCACGCCATCCGGAAATATTTCCGCATTGCCTGTATCGGCTGCGCCGTGATCATCGGCAACGAACGAGTCCAACCCCATCTCGCGCCATCTGTGCCGTTCGGCTTCGAACGCCTTTTGCTGGCGTCGTTTGGCATGGGCGATTTCGCCGGCATGCGTATCGAGGAATGCCTGATGGTCCGCCAAGCTGAATCGGCCCTGTTCGATGCGGAGAGGGTAGCAGCCATGTGGGAAGGCCGCGCGCGCCTCCAACAATTCTTCGCCCGAGACGGGGAAAAACCGGATCTGATCGAAGAAGCGCAACAGCCAGGGCTTGCCCGGCGCGAAGCAATCCGTGGTGCGCCAGCGATTCCACATCTGGATCGTGCGTCCGAACAGCTGATATCCGCCCGGCCCTTCCATGCCGTAGACACACAGATACGCGCCGCCGATTCCCACCGCGTTTTCCGGGGTCCAGGTGCGCGCCGGATTGTATTTAGTGGTGACAAGCCGGTGACGTGGATCGAGCGGTGTCGCGACCGGCGCGCCGAGATAGACATCGCCCAGACCCAGAACGAGATAATGCGCATCGAAGACGATGCGCCTGACATCGTCTTCGGATGCGAGCCCATTGATGCGCCGGATGAATTCGATATTGGACGGGCACCACGGCGCGTTGGGCCGCACCAGCTCCTGATATTTGCGCATCGCAAGCTGCGCCTGCGGATCGTTCCACGAAAGCGGCAGATGGACGATGCGGCTCGGCACAGCCGCCGTGGCAGGGTCGGGCAACTCGCGTTCCAATGCGGCGAGCGCATCCAGAAGGCGCGGCTCTGAGATGGTATCGTTGTCGTAATGCACCTGCAGGGAGCGGATGCCCGGCGTGAGATCGATGATACCCGGCAGTTTGCTGGCCTGAACCGATTGCATCAGCAGATGCGCCTTCAGCCGCAATCTCAGATCGAGCTGCATTGGGCCATATTCGATCAGGATGTTGTCATCGCCTGCGCGGCGATAGACCACGCGGTCCTCCGCCTCGATTGCGCGAAGCACATCGCCCTGTGGCACGCTGCGCGAAAACACGACCGGTTGGCCGCGCTTCAGGCACGCGGCCTCGTTCGGCGTGACGGCGCGAAACCGCACCCTATCGCCAGGTTGCAGCTGGCCGAGTTTCCACAATTCGCCTTGCGCCAAAGCGGCGGGGCAGACAAACCCGCCAAGACTCGGTCCATCGGGGCCAAGGATGATTGGCATGTCGCCGGTGAAATCGATGGCGCCGACGGCATAAGCGTTGTCGTGGATATTGGAAGGATGCAGGCCCGCCTCGCCGCCATCATGGCGCGCCCATTGCGGCGGCGGCCCAATCAGACGCACGCCCGTGCGCGCGCTGTTGAAATGCACCTCATAGGCGCTGGTGAACAGGGTTTCGATATCGCGTTCGGTGAAGAAGTCCGGTGCGCCATGCGGGCCATAGAGGACGCCCAATTCCCATTCATGGGTAAGAACCGGTTTGTCTTTGACGTCGGACATATCCGGATCATTCGCGACGTCTTGCCCGATATGCAGCATGTCGCCGGTTTTGAGCACGCCCGCCGCATGGCCGCCGAATTGGCCCAGCGAGAAGCAAGCGCGCGAACCGAGATAAAGCGGTGCATCGAAGCCGCCATGCACAGCCAAATAGGCGCGCAAACCTGGTCCGCGAACGCGGCCCAATGACAGAACCTGACCCGCGCGCACCGAAATCTTTTCCCAGTGCGGAACCGGCACGCCTTCCAGCATGGGCTGCATGTCGGCGCCACCGAGTGCAATCGTGCCATCCGATAGAAATCGCAATGTCGGGCCGGTCAGCGTGCATTCCAGCGTCGCAGCGTTCTGGGCATTTCCCAAAATGCGATTGACGAGGCGATGCGAGCGATCGTCCATCGGACCGGACGGCGGTATGCCGACGTCCCAAAAGCCCAGCCGCCCGGGCCAATCCTGCAAGCTGGACTGAGCGCCCGGACTGAGCACTTCAATATGCGCCGGCTGATAATCCAGCTCTTTGAGCGTGGACGTTGTAACCGCACCACCGGCGAATTCCGGCAAGAGCGCGATCTTACGCAAATAATCGAGATTGGTTTCCACACCCCAAACGGAACTTGCTTGAAGCGCATTGCGAAGCTCGCCAATGGCCGATGCGCGGTCGGCCGCCTGGACGATGATCTTCGCCAACATCGGATCGTAATAGGGCGAAATTTCCGCGCCCGTTTCGATCCAGGTTTCAATCCGCGCATCGGCCGGAAATTCAAGGCCGGTAATCAGGCCGGTGGAGGGGCGAAATGCGCGTGCCGGATTCTCGGCATAGAGCCGCACTTCGATGGCGTGGCCCCGCGGCGTGAGCGCATCGGGCGCGGGCAGAACGAATTCACCGGCCGCCTGGCGCAGCATCCATTCCACGAGGTCAATGCCGAATATCTCCTCGGTGACGGGGTGTTCGACCTGAAGGCGCGTGTTCACCTCAAGGAAATAGGCTTCTTCGCGCTCCACGTCATAGACGAACTCCACCGTGCCTGCGGATTCGTAATTCACCGCCTTGCCCAAAACGACCGCCGCGTCGCGCAATTTGTGCCGCAATGCGTCGCTGAGATTTGGCGCCGGCGTTTCTTCGACCACCTTTTGATTGCGACGTTGCAGCGAGCAATCGCGCTCGCCAAGCGCGAGCACGCCACCTTTACCGTCGCCGAATATCTGCACCTCGATATGACGCGCTCTGGACACGAAACGCTCGACGAACAGCCGCGCATCGCCGAAATTTCCCCCCGCGAGCCGCGCAACCGAAACGAAGCGCTGCGCCAATTCGTCCGCATCGGGGCAAAGCTGCATGCCGATGCCGCCGCCGCCCGCCGTGCTTTTCAACATCACCGGATAGCCGATGCGCGCAGCTTCGGCGGCCGCATGTTCGGCGCTTTCCAGTACGCCGCTGCCGGGCAACAGCGGAACGCCCGAACGCGCGGCAAGCTCACGCGCGGTATGCTTCAAGCCGAAGGCGCGGATGTGCTCCGGCCGCGGGCCGACAAAGGCAATGCCCTCTGCCGCAAGCCGCTCGGCAAAGCCGGCGTTCTCCGACAAAAAGCCATATCCGGGATGAACAGCCTCTGCCCCGCTTTCGCGCACGGCTGCGAGTATCGCGTCGACATTGAGATAGGTTTCCGCCACACCGCCGGGGCCGAGCCGCATCACGCGATCCGCGCTGCGCATGGGCAGCGTGAAACGATCTGCATCGGACGCGACGCCAATCGCCGCCACGCCGAGCCGCCTCAGCGTGCGGACGATGCGCGCAGCGATCTCACCGCGATTGGCGATCAGGACCGAGCGGAACATGGTCGAGCCTGTCTCACGCGTTCCAGATCAGCACGCGCACCGGCGTCGGGTTGAAACCATTGCAAGGATTGTTGACCTGCGGACAATTGGAGATCACGCACAGCAGGTCCATCTCTGCGCACAGCTCCACATAATCGCCCGGCTTGGACGCGCCATCCACAATCGCCAGCTCGCCATCGGGACGCACCGGCACATTCATGAAGAAATTGATGTTGGGCACGATGTCGCGTTTGGTCATGCCATGTTTGGCCAATTCGACGATGAAATTTTCGCGGCAGGCATGCATATAGCGCGTGTGATGGCCGAAGCGCACCGTGTTGGCTTCGCAGCTGCAAGCGCCAGCCGACGTGTCATGATCGCCGACCGTATCGGCCAGCATGGTCGCCATCACGCGACCGCGATTGGAAAGAACGGTCGTACGCGTGCCGATATAGGCGCAACCCTGCGCCGCCAGTGTCGCTTGCGCGCAATAGCGTTCGGTCGAATCCGTCGCCGAATAGAACAGGGTGTCGACGGCCTGCTGCCCTTCGATGTCCACGATACGGAGATATTGCCCTTTGCGGATGATACCGGACCAGGGCGCACGCGCAGGGATAATGCAATCGAAAATGGCAGATCCTGTGGTGCGGGACGATTCAATGCATTTGTCGCTCATGGGATGACCTTCCCAGCAAGGAACGCATCGGTGTTTTCAAATCCCCGCACCGCCTCGTCGCTCGACGTGCGGCAGAAATCGCCTTCTTCGGGCGGCGGCGATTGCCAAAGCAAGGCGCGCACAGGATGGGCCTGCCATTTCGCGCCGGAACTCAAGGGGTGAGGACAATTCGATATCGCCGCAAGAAGATTCATTTCCGCGCGCAGATCGACATAGTCGCCGGGTTTCAGCGCATGGTCCTGCCAAACGAACCGGCCGCTTTCGTCCGTTAGCAGTGGCGCAAAAAACGTGACGCATGGTCCGACATCGCGCGGCCCGAGCCCGTGCTTGGCGGCGGCGAGAAGGAAATTGTCGCGTGTGTTGCGCAAACCCTGGGCCGCACCATATTTCCGCGCATTGCTTTCGGGTGTGCTGCCGCCGGCCAAACAATCATGCATGCCGCATGTGTCATCCGTGATCGAGGCAAGCACGCGGCCCATATCGGAGAACAGCAATTTCCCGCCGCCCACACGTGCCGTCCACTGCAATTTCACCGTGTCGGCGGGATTCAGACGCTCGGCCGGATCATCGGCGTTCCAGAGAAAAAGCGAAACACCCGGCGTCGCGCGGTCATTGATGAGGCGCAGCGTAATGCCGCGGGGTATCCGGGCCGGCCAATACCACCCGGCCGGAATCGTTTCTTCCGAAAGCACCAATTGCGGAGGAATGCTGCGCGGGTTTTCCTTTGGATTGCGGGCTGGCCGTTTCGCGTTGGCTTGCGAACCGCGGGCTTTCAATTCGATATAGCGCTGGCGATAAAATTCCGGCGTCTGTTCTGAGATAGGATGTTCGCTGCTCATGCCGTTCTCCGCGGCTTTCGCCGGGCCGTCCCGGCAAGATGCACGAAAGAACCCGGGTCGTCCCGCGCTCCCAACATTTTCCGCGTCCGCCGCTATTCCACACTGTCATGCACATCGGCCAGGCGGATCATCGGCGGATAGCTATCGGCTTCGTCCTCATGCGGCACCGAATAGATGAGCTCTTCCAGCCGCGTCTTGGTCGCGAGGAATTCCGGGGACACGATTTGCGCGGCACTTCTGGGCCGCGGCACCGGCACTTCGATCAATTCCTGTACCTGACCCGGATGCGGCGACAGCACAAGGATGCGATCGGCAAGGAAAATCGCCTCTTCCAGATCATGGGTGATGAAGACAATGGTGATATCGATCTGCCGCCAGATCTCCAGCAAATGCGATTGCATGCGGCAGCGCGTTTGCGCATCGAGCGCGCCGAACGGTTCGTCCATCAAAAGAATGCGCGGCTGATTGGCCAATGCGCGTACAATCGCGACGCGTTGCTTCATGCCGCCGGACAGCTGGTGCGGATAGGCATCGGCGAACTTCTCCAACCCCACCAAAGCCAGCCATTGCATGGCCTGGCGCTCGGCTTCCAATCGGGAATGGCCGTTGGCGAGGGGCCCGAACATCACGTTCTTCTTCACCGTCAGCCAGGGAAACAACGTATAGCCCTGGAAGACCATGCCGCGGTCTGTGCCCGGACCGTCCACGGGACGGTTCGCGAGCAGAACGTCGCCCGCCGTCTTCTCCTCCAGCCCCGCAATGATGCGCGCCAATGTCGACTTTCCGCAGCCGGAGGCGCCGATCACGCAAAGGAATTCACGCCGATAGGTCGAGAAATTGATGTCATGCAGGGCCACAGTCTGGCGGCCGTTCTGCTGAAATATTTTTTCCAGATGCCGGACTTCCAGAATGGTCTCGCGCTGTTTCAGGCGCTCGAACCGCGCGCGCACCGATGCGCACTGATCGAGATAGGACGGCAGACCTTGCAATGGGGAGACAATCTGGTTCATGCGCCCCCTAAGCCGTCTTTACCAGGCCGCGATCCCACGGAAATATCCGTCGCCCGATGAGCCCCAGGATCATATCCATGCCCAACCCCAAAATCCCGATCATCGCAATGGCGGCATAGACATTCGCGAAATGCTGAAAGCGTGCCTGCTGGGTGATGAAAAAGGTTATGCCCGATGTGGTCCCGATCAATTCGGCGATGATGAGATAGGTCCAGGCCCATCCCAGCAGTATGCGCTGATCGCGATAAAGATCGGGAAGGATCGCAGGAATCACCACGTGACGCAGCAATTGGGAGTTCTTCGCGCCCAAAGTGAGCGCGGCTTCCACCAGTGCGCCGTCCAGCTTGCGGGTCGTGTTGGCAATCACAAGAACCTGCTGGAACAGCGTGCCGATGACGATGATGGCGATTTTCGGTCCGTCATAGATGCCCAGAATCGCAACGGCGAGCGCGCCGAATGCAGGCGCGGGCAGATAACGGAAGAATTCGATGAACGGTTCGGTGACGCGTGCGATTGGTGCATATGCGCCGCACAAGACGCCCAGCGGCACGCCAATAAGAGAAGAAATGAAAAAGCCCCAGAAGATGATCTGGATGCTGTGCCACAGGCTTTCATGCAGCCATTGCCCGTCGCGGGTTTCTGGTGCGGTGGTGAAGGAGGTATAGAAGGCGCGCGCCACTTCGTCCGGTGCGGGCAAATAGATGGGATTGGAGGGCGTGCCGGCGGGCAGCTTCATATGTGCCGCCCTTGCATCGGTGACGGCACCGTCGAACGCGCTCTTGTCCATCAGCATACCGGGCTGCAAATAGGCGACCGAGCCCGGATCGGTGATCAGAACTTGCGGATGCCAGATCGCCGGCACATAGCTCACCGCACACCACAGCGCGATCGGCAAAACAAACGACAGAATGCCGAGAATCAATTTCGCGCGTGGAGCAACGGGCCGGCTGACCTGGAGCCATTTTCTCACGGGGTTACCGAAGCAATGACATGCGTACCCTATTGCAGGGCGGCAGTGGTGAGCGAGGGATCGATATAGGCGTCGACGGCCTCCGCCTTTTTATAGACGGCGTATTTGACGTTGAACTTGTCGGCATTGGCGGTCGAGCCATAGATCGAATCCAAGCCCGTCCCCTTGGCGAACGCCTTTTTGCCGTCGGTGAGATCGAGCAGATGCGTGCCTGCGAGAAACGCCTTATAGGCCGCAGGCGACAGACCATCGCGCGCCGACATGATTTTCACCGCATCGTCCTGGGTTTTGGGATCGTTGATATAATGCACGGCCCGGTCCCACACTTTGATCAGCTTCACCCAATCGGCTTTATGGGCTGCGAGACTGGCGGGTGAAACCGTCAGCACGTCATAGATGAGCCCCGGCGCCTGGGCGGATGTGTAGATCGGTGTCGAGCCGGGCAGATTCTTCATCGCCTGACCCGAGCTAGGCTGCCATGCGGCAACGGCTGCGACCTGCCCCGACCCAAGCACTTGCGGCGTTTCGTTGGTCTTGCTGTTGACCAGCGTCACATCTTTTTCACTCATTCCGGCTTTTTCCAAACCGTTCAACAGCAGCAGATGATCGACCAGCCCGAGTTCGACGGCGACCTTTTGGCCCTTCAAATCCTTCAGACTTTTGATGCCCGGCTTGGCGACGACCATGTCGTTGCCGCTGGAATAATCCGTCAGCATCACCATGACGCCCTTGCCGCCGCCCGATCCCATGACCAAGGTGTCACCATTGGTGGCCAGAACCGCGTCCAGCTTTCCGGCGGAAAACGCGTCGAGCGAGGCGGAATAATCGAACCATTCGAACGCCACATTGATGCCGGCTTGCTTGAGCCAGCCTTTGTCGATGGCGACCTGCCAGGCAACGAAGCCCGGCCAATCGCTGTAGCCGATCTTCATCGGCCCCGGGGCCGGCGCCGCATTTACGCCCCCGGCTGCGAGCGAGAAGACAAGACCCAAAGCAACGGCAAAACGGTTCGCGCGGTTCATATGGCCCTCTCATGGCGTTATCCCGGGTTGACCGTGCAATCATTATGCCATCGCGATATACAAAATTTCCGTGCCTTATCAGTGTCATAACAGGAATATCCCGGTCACACTTTTGCGCTGCACACAAAACCGGCAGCGCTTGCGCAAAATTGCGGCGGCCCTGCGCAGAAAATCCGGCGCGGCCTGTCGATCCGGCGAAGCTTTATTCGTCGTGAGAGGTAAGCCAGGGTTCGAACAATCGGTAGCCCGGCGCAGACGATCAGGAGAACCACGATGCGTTTCATGATGCTGATGATTCCAAAGGGCTACGAAAACGCCGCCCCGGGCACGCTGCCGGACGAGAAGGCAATTGCCGCGATGATGAAATACAATGAAGAATTGGCGAAGGCTGGCGTGCTTCTCGGCCTCGACGGGCTGCATCCGCCTTCGGCCGGTGCCCGCGTGTCCTTTTCCGGCGGCAAACCCAAAGTCACTGACGGACCCTTCGCCGAGGCGAAAGAAGTCGTTGGCGGCTATTGGATGATCCAAGTGAAATCCAAACAGGAAGCCATCGAATGGGCCAAGCGCTGCCCGGCATCCGACAATGAGACAATCGAGATTCGCCAAGTGTTCGAGGCGGCGGAGTTCGGTCCGGATATCGCCAAAGAGGAAACCGCGTTGCTGGAAAAGATCGGCAAACGGGTGGAGGAGAACCGGAGCGCGCTTTCCTGAAACATCAGGCGCGAAAAATCTTCAACTCCAAGAAATAGCCGAAGCGCGTTTGAGAGATCGCGAAACCGGAATCTGCAACGGAGATCACCATGCAAGTTCAACCCTATCTGTTCTTTGACGGAAAATGCGAAGAGGCGCTGAATTTCTACAAGGCTGCATTGGATGCCCAAATCATTATGCTGATGCGCTTCAAGGATAGTCCCGAACCGCCGCAAGCAGGCACGATGCCCCCGGGCTCAGAGAACAAGATCATGCATTCCGCCTTTCGCATCGGCGAGACGACTCTGATGGCCTCCGATGGGCATTGTACTGGCAAACCCCAGTTCCAGGGCATGTCGCTTTCCATCACCGCAAAGGACGATGCCGAAGCCGAGCGGATCTTTGCCGCTTTGGCCGCAGGCGGTCAGGTGCAGCTTCCGATGACGAAAACATTTTTCTCATCGCGGTTCGGTATGGCGGCAGACCGGTTCGGCGTGGCATGGATGGTGATCGCCGCATCGCCCGAAGGCACAGCGGTGTAGTAGACCGCTGTCCGCCAAGTCGCCGGAGGGAAAAAGAGCCTCATGTCCTATATGCTGTTGATCCTCGAAGAACATGGAGACCGCCAAAAACGCGGGCTGGAGCAAGGGCGCGTCGCCTATGATCGCATGCTCCAATTCGCCGAGGGTCTCAACACCCGCGGGCTTCTGAAGACGACCGCCGCACTGAAGTCGGACAATGAAGGGGTGAGGCTCTCGGTCCGCAACGGCAAGGCCATGACGCTCGACGGGCCGTTTGCCGAATCCAAGGAGATGATCGGGGGATTTTTCCTGTTGAACTGCGACACCATGGAGGAAGCCCTTGCCATTGCGCGGCAATGCCCGGCGGCGGAATGGGCGACCGTGGAGGTGCGGGAAATCGGCACCTGTTATGACGGCGTGGTGTGAACCACGCCGTCGAGCTTGCGCCTGGCGAGGAGGATGTCTAATCGGTAGTGTGTGACATCTACCGATACGCACCGCACGATTGACGCGATCTGGAGGATCGAACAAGCCAGGCTGATCGCCGGGCTGGCGCGGATCGTGCGCGACGTGGGGCTGGCCGAGGAGCTGGCCCAGGACGCTCTTGTCATTGCGCTGGAACGCTGGCCCCAACAGGGCATCCCGGACAATCCGGGCGCCTGGCTGATGGCCACGGCGAAGCATCGTGCGATTGACCGGCTGCGGCGCAAGACGCTGCTCGCCCGCAAGCATGAAGAGCTTGGCCGCGAGATGGAAATCGAGCAGGAGGTGGCTGTGCCGGACCTCGATGCCGCACTCGACGACGATATCGGCGACGATCTGCTGCGGCTGATGTTCACCGCCTGCCACCCCGTGCTGCCGACGGAGGCGCGCATCGCCCTGACGTTGCGGTTGATTGGCGGCCTGACCACCGATGAAATCGCGCGCGCTTTCTTGACCTCAGAACCTACCATTGCGCAGCGAATCGTGCGGGCAAAGCGCACCTTGGCCGACAAGAAAATTGGTTTCGAGACACCGCGCGGAAGCGAACTCGCGTCGCGTTTGTCGTCCGTGCTGGAAGCGATCTATCTGATTTTCAACGAGGGCTATTCGGCGACCGCCGGCGAAGATTGGATGCGGCCGCAGCTTTGTGAAGAAGCGCTACGTCTCGGGCGCATATTGGCCGAACTCGCGCCCGGAGAGCCGGAGGTCCATGGCCTCGTCGCGCTGATGGAAATCCAAGCCTCGCGTTCGCGCGCACGGCAAGGGCCCTCCGGCGAGGCGGTGTTGCTGCTCGATCAGAACCGCGCACGCTGGGACCGGATGCTGATCCGGCGCGGTTTTGCGGCGCTGGCGCGCGCCCAGGCGCTCGACAGCGCGCCTGGCCCCTATGCGTTGCAAGCCGCAATTGCCGCCTGTCATGCGCACGCCCGCAAAGCCGAAGACACCGATTGGCCACGCATCGCCGCGCTCTATGACGCGCTCGCAGAATGCGCGCCATCTCCCGTCGTAGAGCTCAATCGCGCTGTGGCCCATGGCATGGCGTTCGGTCCCGCTGCCGGTCTTCACATTGCCGATGCGCTTACGGCAGAGCCGGCACTGAAGACCTATCATTTGTTGCCGGCGGTTCGTGGCGACCTTCTGGCGAAACTCGGCCGCACCAAAGAAGCGCGCGCGGAGTTCGAACGCGCCGCAGCCCTCACACGCAACGCGCGCGAACGCAGCCTGCTGACGGCGCGCGCGCAGGAATGCCTGCGCGATCCGTCGGCCTGAGCGCGGCTTTCGCGCGCGCACCGCATGCTCTAAGCTTGGCTCGTCGGTGGAGGCGAATGTGCAACGGGACGCAGTCAGAGCAATTGTTTTGCAAGGCGGCGGCGCGCTCGGCGCCTATGAGCTTGGTGTCGCGCGCGCGGTTTACGGCGATTCCGGCCCCAAACCCGATCTGATTGCCGGCGTTTCGATCGGCGCCATTACGGCTGCCTTGCTGGCGCGACCGCGCAATGGCGATTCGCTGGGCACGCTTGAGGCGTTTTGGGAAAAGGTGGCGCTTCCGGCGGAATATTTCCTGCCTGCTCTGCGCCCCTACGCCTCCATCTTTGGCGACCCTGCGTTTTTCCGGCCGCGATTCGATCTTTTCGCGATGTCGTCCTGGACCAGCATCTATGACACCGCGCCTTTGCGCGCGACATTGGAAGCTTTGATCGACACGGCCGCGCTTCGGGACACATCCAAGCGGCCGCGCCTGCTGCTGACCGCCACCGATATCGAAATGGGGGAAATCAAGGCCTTCGACAGCGCCGAGATGCCGCTTTCTCTTGACCATATTCTGGCAAGCGGCAGCCTGCCGCCAAATTTTCCGATGACGCCGGTCGACAAGAAATTTTATTGGGACGGCGGCATTTTCGACAACACGCCACTTGGCGCAGTGATCGAGCGCATGAATCCGGAAAAGAGCCGGGAGGCCGAACGCAGGATCATTGTCGTCAATCTTTTTCCGAACGCAGGACGCATTCCCCGCAACATGGCCCAGGTCGGGCAGCGCATTCTCAATCTTCTCTTTGCCAACAAGACGCGCTCGGATCTGAAGCTGTTGCAGCGGTTCAACCATGTTGCGGCTCTGATCGATCTGATCAATTCCGACGAGCGCTGGAAGGATTTGCAAGACACGGCCGAATTCGCCGCCGCCGACAAAGGCTACATCGTTGTCCCGGACATTATCGAGATCACCCACACGGTGTCGGCGGAAGGAAGTTCCAGCGGCGATTTCTCGCCGGCAGCAATTGCGGCATTGGCCCGCCTCGGCGAACGCGATGCGAAAGAAAAACTTGGCATGACGCCCAAGGCGAACAGCGAATACGCGCACCGCGCCGCAGGCTGAAGACGGGTTTTGTTCCGCAATGACACAGCGCACGGCAATCGCCGGTGAAACTGCGTAGTTCTACGTAGCGCACAAGCATTATGGGACTTCCCGAAATATCGCCGCCTATCTGACTGGGCAACTCTGCGCCTCGGCAAAGCCATGCATGCGGCACGGCTTTGCAGACGCAGAGGGCCCGGCCGATGACCATGCACAATGTCCGCAGTTTCCCAAAAGATGCGGAGCAATCACATGATGTCGTCTCGCTGAAAGCGCGGACGGAGGCGATCCTTCCCGCCGCCTCGCTCAGCAATCCGAGTGCTGCACGGTGGCTTGGCGCGCTTGCTGCGGACTATGCAATTGTGGGCCTGGCCATGGCTGCGGCCTATTCGGCGTTTGCCGTCGCGCAGAAGAGCGGGTTTGCGGCGATGCCACTGATTGGGGCCGTGGTCGTGATCGTGCTGGCCGTTATCATCATCGGCACGCGCCAACATGCCATTATGATCCTGGCCCATGATGGAAGCCACGGACAGGTCAGCCGCAATCGCCGCCTGAACGATCTTCTGACCAATCTTCTGTCGTTGTGGCCGTTCGGGGTGGGCTTGTCGGGATACCGCAAGTTCCATTTCGCTCATCACCGCTATATGGGCACCGACGCCGATCCGGAATACATCCACAAGAAGAAATCCGCGCCTGCCTATGATTTGCCAGCAACGCCGGGGCACATCGTGCGCCTGGCGCTGACGGCTTTGTTCGGCGAAGGAAGCGACGACCAGATCTATTTCATCTTTTATGTCATGGCCCGGGACAATTTGCGCGACAAGGTGGCACCGGTCTTAGTCTGGGGCGCCATTGATCTTGTGCTTTGGCACTTCAATGCCTGGTGGGTTGCGGCACTTTGGTTCAGTGCGCTCGCCACCTCTTTTGGTGCGGTGTTTCGCTTGCGCGTGTGGACGGAACATGTCGGGACCGCCGGCGTGCATCGCATCTCCGCACGATGGATTTATCGGTTGATTTTTCTGCCGCACAATACCTGGTGCCATTTCGAGCATCATCGCTTCCCCTCGGTGCCGTTCTGGAATTTGCCCAAGGCTCGGGCGCTTGAAACCGCCACACCCGTCGATACGCTCGAGACGCTGTTTTCCTCTTATGCCGGCTATGATGTCGTTCCGTCCGGCGAGATCGCCGCAAAAGCGGTGGAAGATCGGAAGGCGGCGGCTTAATCCTGGACCCGCTGTGTCATGAGCGTCCAGGAATGGCGGGCAATCTGCTCCTCCTCTTGTGTTGCGAGGACAAGCACCGTGCAGGGTGAATGCGCTTGGCTGATCGGATTTTCACACCGCCGATTGCGTTCCTGATCGAGAGCTATCCCCGCCCACGACAGACCATCGCAAATCGCCGCCCTGGTTTCGGCATCGTGTTCGCCAATGCCGCCCGTGAAGACGATATGATCAACCCAACCCAGCGCCGCGATCATGGCTGCGATCTGTTTGCGCACGGAATAGCAAAACATGTCCACCGCAAGACGCGCATCGGCATTGGCTGACGCCGCGTCCCGCAAACGCCGCATATCGCTGCCTATTCCGGAAATGCCAAGCAAGCCGGAGCGATGATCCACCAGATCTTCGATCCGCGCGGCATCAAATTTCTTCTCCCGCATCAGATAGACCAGCACGCCGGGATCCAGATCGCCGCTGCGCGTTCCCATGATCACGCCGCCGGTTGGCGTCAGACCCATGCTGGTGTCGATGGATTTTCCGGCGCGGATGGCGGTGATGCTGGCGCCATTGCCAAGATGCGCAACAATCAGGCGATCTGGCGTGCGTTCGCCAAATTGCGCCACAACGGATTCGCAGGAAAGTCCGTGAAAGCCATAGCGTTCGATGCCGCCCGCCTGCAGCACCTTGGCAATCGGAAGTGTCCGGGCAACATCGGGCATTGTGGCGTGGAAGGCGGTGTCGAAACATGCGATTTGCGGGCAATCGGGAAAATGCTCTTGCGCAAACCGGATCACCGACAGGGCCGGCGGCACATGCAGCGGTGCAAAAGCCGACGCCGCGTCCAATTTCCGAAGGACTACATCGTCGATGACGCAGTGTCTTCGCAGGGCCGGCCCACCATGGACGATGCGGTGTCCGATGACGTCCGCAGGCGGCATCGCAGATTCATTCAAAAGCGCCGCAATCCGGGCCATCGCTTCGCGTTGACCGGGAACAGTTTGCGTTTCGCTCGCCACAACATGGCCGCCGCATTTCTCGGCATGGAATTTCGACGCGGCTTCTCCGATTGACTCAACAGCACCGGAAATACGTCGCTCGCACGCCGAAGACGTGACCCGGTACAAACCGAATTTCAGCGACGACGAGCCGCTGTTCAGTGCGAGCACGTGCAACGAATCGGGAGGGCCGCTCACAGCGTCCAGCGCCATTCACGAATTTCCGGCAGGTCTTCGCCGTGCTCGCTGATATAGAGCTTGTGCCGTTCCATCGCGGTCCAATAGCGCGCCGTCGCCTTTTCCAAATGATCGCAAAATCTCGGAATACGCTGTATCGCATCCAACGCGAGCTGAAAGCGATCGAGATTGTTCAGCACCACCATGTCGAACGGTGTCGTCGTGGTGCCCTCTTCCTTGTAACCGCGCACATGGATGTTGTCGTGATTGCGGCGGCGATAGGTCAGCTTGTGAATCATTGCGGGATAGCCGTGATAGGCAAAAATCACGGGCTTGTCCTTCGTGAACAATTCGTCGAAATCCTGATCTTCCATGCCGTGGGGATGTTCGGATTGCGGCTGCAGCACCATCAAATCCACCACGTTCACGAAGCGAATGCGTATGTCCGGCACATGCTCGCGGAGCAGCATGACCGCGGCGAGCGCCTCCAGCGTCGGCACATCCCCGGCGCACGCCATCACCATATCGGGATCGCCGCCATCATTGCTGGCCCACTCCCAAACCCCTGCGCCGACCGTG
>DATARE010000298.1:0-8622 GCA_036264295.1 Micropepsaceae bacterium
CGCAGGCGGCGATGATGGCGGGAATGTTGAGATAGGATTGGCTCGCGGGCGCGGGTCCCACACAAACCGATTCATCGGCAAGCCGCACATGCATGGCATCCGCATCGGCGGTGGAATGGATCGCCACCGTGGCGATGCCCATTTCCTTGCAGGCGCGGTTCACCCGAAGCGCAATCTCGCCGCGATTCGCAATCAGGACCTTCTCGAACATGGGATCTCAGTTCGTGTTCCGGCTTCCCATCCAACTCACCATGGCCGGGCTTGACCCGGCCATCCAGGATTTATTCGCCACGTAGACACGCGGCGGCTGGGTGGCCGGCTCTGCGGCCGGCCATGGTGAATGAGAGAAAACCGCAATCATTGCGAATGTCCTTATTCGATCAGCATCAGGGGTTCGCCGACTTCGACAGGCTGTCCGTCATGCACATAAATCTCGGCGATGCGGCCCGCGGCGGGCGAGGGCACCGGATTCATCGTCTTCATGGCTTCGATGATACACAGCGTGCCGTCGGTGACGGGATCGCCCACCTTGACGAAGACGGGCGCGCCGGGCTGCGGCGAAAGATAGACCGTACCCACCATGGGGGAGGTGACGACCGTGCCGGTGCGCCGCGCCGGTTCGGGCTGGACCTCTCTGGCGGGCGCTGCCGCAACGGAGGCCACAGCTGGAGCGGCCGCAACCATGGTGCCGCGCGCCACGCGCACGCGCACGCCGCCCTGTTCGATTTCGAGTTCGGTCAGGCCGGTTTCTTCCAGCAGCTTGGCAAGGTCGCGCACCATATCGGCGTCGACCTTGGGCATGGTATCGCGGGAGATCGCTTTGGCGAGGCGGTCGCGGATGGGCTGTTCCTTCTTGTCGGTCATGTCTTGATCAGCTCCGCCATCGCGTCGACCGCAAACAAATACCCGCTCGGCCCCAGCCCCAGAATCGCGCCTTTGGCCACCTGACTCACATAATCGCGATGGCGGAAGGGCTCGCGGCTGTGCGGATTCGAGAGATGGACTTCGATGACCGGCTTATCCAACGCTTTGAACGCGTCATAGATGGCAATCGACGTATGGGAATAGGCCCCGGGATTGATAATGACGCCGGAGCCTTTTTCGCGCGCTTCCTGGATCCAATCGACCAGCACGCCTTCATGATTCGACTGGCGGAAGACCGTCTTCAGCCCATGCGTTGCGGCCCGCGCGGCGACCTGCTGCTCGATATCGGCCAGCGTGGCGCGGCCATAGATTTCGGGCTCCCGCACCCCCAGGAGATTGAGATTCGGCCCGTTAAGGACATATATCGGCAGGATCATGGACGGGTGTCCCCGAAAATGCGGTAATGCGTGATGGACGTTGAAGCGCCGGAGCGCGAAAGCGGGTTATACGGTCAGCCTGCGGAAAACGGAAACAGGAGAGAGAGCCGTCAATGGCGTTGCGCTTAAGTCTTAATGGAGAGCCACGGGAATTTGCTAGCCCTTTGACGATCGAAGCCCTGCTCCATCAGCTGTCGCTCGATCCCCGGAAGGTCGCGGTCGAACGCAATCTGGAGATTGTGCCGCGCTCGACCTATGCCAATGTGGGCCTGTCGGAAGGCGACCGGCTGGAGATCGTCCATTTCATCGGTGGCGGCAACGAGATGGCGCCGGTTGCGCCCCCTGTGGATAAGCCCTTTGTGGTGGCAGGCCGTACCTTGCGCTCGCGCCTGATCGTGGGCACCGGCAAATACAAGGATTACGCCCAGAACGCCGCCGCGCTGGAAGCTTCGGGCGCGGAGATGGTGACGGTGGCACTCCGCCGGGTGAATGTTATGGACCCGGGCGCCCCCAAGTTGATCGATTTCATCGATCCCAAGACCTATGTCTATCTGCCCAATACGGCGGGGTGTTTCACGGCCGAAGACGCGCTGCGCACGCTCAGGCTTGCGCGCGAGGCGGGTGGCTGGACGCTGGTGAAGCTGGAAGTTCTGGGCGACAAGAAAACGCTCTATCCCGACAGGGTCGAGACCTTGCGCGCGACCGAGGTGCTGATCCGCGAAGGTTTCCAGGTGATGGTCTATTGCACCGACGAGCCCTTGATGGCCAAGCGGCTGGAGGAGATGGGTGCGGCCGCCATCATGCCGCTCGCGGCGCCCATCGGCTCGGGCCTGGGAATTCAGAATCCGATCAACATCCGCTTGATTGTCGAGGAAGCCAAGGTGCCGGTGATCGTGGATGCCGGTGTGGGCACCGCCTCGGATGCGGCCATCGCCATGGAGCTGGGCTGCGACGGCGTGCTGATGAACACGGCCATTGCCGAAGCCAAGAACCCGGTGATGATGGCGCGCGCCATGAAGCTCGCCGTGGAGGCGGGACGGCTGGCCTATCTCGCCGGCCGCATGCCCAAGAAGCGTTATGCCGATCCTTCCAGTCCGCTTGCCGGCCTGATCTGATGTCCCGGGATTGGCCGCAGCGCTTCTCGCCCTATGGACAGCGCGCGGGAGGTGCGGAGACGCGCGCCTTTTTGCGCCTGGTCGGCCAGCCCGGCCTGATTTCCTTCGCCGGCGGCATTCCCGACACGAATCTGTTTCCCACCCAATTGATTGCCGATTCCCATGCACGTGTGTTCGCCGATCCCGCGCGCGCGGGCGCGGCCTTGCAATATTCCATGAGCGAGGGCTGGCCGCCCTTGCGGGAATGGATCGCCTCTTACATGCGCGGTAAGGGCGTTGCTTGCGGCATCGACAACATCCTGATCACCAGCGGCTCGCAGCAAGGGCTTTATCTGACGGGCCGGCTGTTCTTGCGCGAGGGTGACGGCGTGTTGACGGAGCGGCCGACCTATCTCGGTCTGCTCCATGCCTTTGCGGGGTGCCAACCGAATTATGGTTCGGTTGCCGCGTTGAAGGACGCCGCGCCCGTAGACGCCAAGCTCGCTTATGTGATGCCGGATTTCGCCAACCCGACCGGCGAGTCGTTAAGTCTTGCCGAGCGCGAGGCGCTGCTCGATCGCGCCTGTGTTCATGATGTGGTGCTGCTGGAAGATGCTGCGTACACGGATCTTCGCTATCGCGGCGCGCCCAAGCCTTCGATGCTCGCTTTGGATGTGGCGCGCTGTGGCGGCATCGATGACAGTCGCGTGGTTTATTGCGGCACCTTTTCCAAGACCATCATTCCGGGATTGCGCGGCGGCTGGGTCGTGGCCGCCACACCGGTGATCCAGAAGATGGGCCTATTGCGGCAGGCAATCGATTTTCACAACAGCCCGCTGTCGCAGATGGTGCTGACCGATGTGGCGGCGCGCCTGCCGCAATCGCATATCGCGATGCTGTGTGAAACCTATGGCGCGCGCTGCAAGGCGATGCTGCGGGCGCTGGAAAATCTCATGCCGCCGGGCGTCGCCTGGACGAACCCCGAAGGCGGCATGTTCATCTGGCTGACGCTGCCCGCGTCTGTCGATACGGCGCAATTGTTGAAGGATGCGCTTGCTGTGGGCGTGGCGTTTGTGCCGGGAGCGGCGTTTTTTCCCACCGCCCCCGAGCACAATCATCTAAGGCTGAATTTCACGACATGCGATCCTGCGACGATTGATGAAGGCATTGCCCGCCTCGCGCAGCTCATCGCGAAGAAACTCTAAATCCGCGAGAATAAGCCCCGCGACTATTTCGGGAACACTTGCGCGAGGCGTTGCAGCTTGGGTTCGTCGCCCGGCGCGGTTTTCTCGCGCGCGGTGATGAGAGCCATCGCGGTGACGCCGTAGTAAGACGCAAGCGCCTGAATATCGGTGATTCCCTTCTCGCCATATTTGGCGCGCGCCTTGGCATAGGTCGCGTCCGAGATGTCGTGGTCGCGATACATTTCGGTCAGAAGATCGTAGACGATCGCCTCGTCCTCTTTCATTTTCGTGGGGCGCTTGCCCGCGGCGATATCGGCGCCGACGGAAGGATCGAGCCCGCCCTTGACCGCCAGCGGGTAATGGGCGTGCCAGATGTAATCGCTCGTCCAATGGCGCGCGGCGATGATGATCGCAAGTTCGGAAAGCCGCGCATCGAGCCCCGTGCCCCAGCGCAAATAATTGGACATCCGAATCGCTTCGAGGCCGAATTCGGGGCTCGCGAAATACACCTTGAAGGGCGCATTGATGACGGTGCCCGCACGCGTACCAACCGTCATGAGCTTGGCGAATTCCTGCTGCGCGGGCGAATAGGCTTTCGGATCGACCGGCGCAAAGCGCTGTGTCTCGGCGGCGATCATCGCATCCGGCATCGCGAAACTGGCTGCCAGCAGCGCGACTGCCATAAAGTTTTTCATGGGTCTCTCCCCGGAAGGCATTATTTGGGAAAGTTCTGCGCCAATTTTTGCAGCTTAGGTTCGTTGCCCGCCGGCCGCGAGCCATTGGCGACGATCAGCGTCATCGCGGTATTGCCGTAATAGGAGGCAAGGCCGATCATATCCATGATGCCCTTTTCGCCGAATTTGGCTTTTGCCTTGGCAAAGGTCGCATCGCTCACCTTCCGGTCGCGATATATTTCGGTCAGCAGATCGTAGACGATCGCCTCGTCCTCTTTCATCTTGGAGGGACGTTTGCCCGCGGCGATGTCGGCGCCGACGGAAGGATCAAGCCCGCCCTTCACCGCCGCTCCATAATGAGCGGTCCAGATGTAATCGTTGTCCCAATTGCGCGCCGCGATGAGGATGGCAAGCTCGGACAGATTTGGGGTCAATTCCGTACCGAAGCGCAGATAATCGGATATTTTAATCGCGTCGATACCGAATTCGGGACTTCTCACATACACTTTGAAGGGGGGATTGTTGATGTTTCCGCCGCCGCCAGTGCCCGAACGCGGGCTGTCCGTCAGCGCTTTTACAAATTCCTTCTGCTTGGCCGTCATTTGATCCGGGGGAATCGGCGGAAAACGCGTATTGTCCGCCGCCGCCAGCATGCCCGGCGCCGCAATGATAGCCAGCAACGCAATCGCCAATATCTTCCTCATCTTTTCCTCCCTGAGTGTTGCCGGCTGCCGCCTGTTCCGGCGGAGCCTATCGACCCCGTTTTCGATTCTGGCCGTAAGATTATAGGCGGCGGCAACAATACCCCGGCTCGATGGAAATCCAAACGTCTATGGCGTGCCGATCATACCGGAACGAAGCGAGCGGATTCCCGTCCCTGATTTCGCCTTTGCGTCAGAAGCAAACGTTCGGCAGAGCGATATGCACACCCCGTTTGCCGTTCATGGCGGACGTCCAGCGAGAGACATGAAATTGGGCTGGCAACTGCCCGGTTTCACCATGTCCGCGTTGGGTCAGGCTCTAATCGAAATTTAGTATCCGTGCGATCATGCGATCGCGCCCGCGCACCAGGATGAATTGTTCTCCCACCCGTACCCATTGATGACCGCTCGGGGGCCGGCTTAAGCCTCTCTCTTCCCAATCGTCCACCACGCGGTTGAGCAACCGGCCGGGAAGCACTTCGCCCGGGCGCCATTTGTGCGGTCCACGAAAATCCCGGTCATTATAGTCGTCGCGGCGTTGGTCGCGATCGCGATCATATTGGATCGGAGACAAGCCAATTTGAGCGTTTGGAGACGCCGCCGCTGCCGAATTCAGTGACGAACCGAACCCAAGAGCGAGGATCAGGACAACCAGTCCAGCCGTGGTATGCGATTTCATAAAAATCTCCTCCGAGCCGAGTTTGTTGACTACAACGTGGCGGTATTGGTTACGTTCCGTCAATCCGATGCGTATGGAGCGCTAAGCAAAAACCTGCTTCAGGAGATTGGTTGTGCGCGCCAATGGATTGGTTCGGATGGCGCCTTCTTCCACGGCCAAATAATGGAACAGCCCATCGAGAGCCTTTCCAACCGTGAAGTCGGAAAGACTGAAATCACCGATCGATTGACCGACAAATGGAATACCCTTGGCCCTTGTTTGCACAGCATTGAGAGCCATCACAGCGCCCACGCCGTTCAACGCCGTGTCTACAATCGGGCGGAAAGAGCTCGTCAGCGATGACGATGTCGTTCGCTTGAAATATTGAGTCGCGGAATCTTGGGGGCCGGAAAGGATCATTCGCGCGTCGTCAAACGTCATTTTGGACGCGGCATCGACAAAGATATCCAGCGCTTTTGGTGCCGCCTGCTCGGCGGCGCGATTCATCTTGAGGCGCAGTTCGTCCAGCATGCCGCTTGCCCCTATGGCCTTCAGGGGTCCTTCAATTTTTTGCAGCGTAGGTGGCAACGGGATTCGTATGGCAGGGTCACCATTGTATCCATCGGCCTTACCGATGCGTCCAACGACGCGCTGCGAAGCAACTTTGAGCGCATCTTTGAGACCAAGGCCGATTTGGCTCTGGCTTAAAGTTGCACCCGAGCCGGCATTCCGGCCGGGCGTCGCACCCGGTATCCGATTAAGAAGCCCACGCAAAGGATCGCTCGCGGAATTCTGTGCGAGAACCCCAAATGGTATGATCGCAAGAGCCGCCGAAAGTGCGACGCGGCGTGTAAGCAGATCCTGCGTCATGAGATCCTCCCGATCCTGCGATCAAGAAGAAGCATAATTTTAAGCGCCGCTGTTTGCTTTGATCCTGATCAACACGGTGATCATATGATCGCGAAAGCAGGCGCATGACAGTATCTATGCGAATTAGCGGCGCCGGAGGATTTTCCTGCCTGCGGGTTTCTTTGCCTTGCTCCGTGCCGTTTTGGCGGGGCTCTTCTTCGCTGCGGCCTTTTTCTTGGGAGCGGGTTTGCCGAGACGCGGAGAGGTTGCGCGCGCCTTGCTCGCGGGCTTGCGCTTGGCCGCGCCGGTGCGCCGGGTCTTTTTCGGCGCCGCGGCAGAGGCGGGCAGTCCCAGATCGACGACCACTTCGCCCGATACCGGATCGGTGACGCCGAGACCCTCGCCCATTTCCTCGAGCATGTCGCGGAAGCGATCGAGAAAACCGATCATCATCGGTCTTGCCTCGACAATGGCATCGAAGGATTCCCATTCGCCCAGAGCGCAGAAGGAATTGTCGCCTGTGCGCACCAGAACGAAGCGGTGTGCGCGTTCGGGCTTCTCGGATGCGAGACTGCGATGGCCTTCGATGAAATCCTGTTCGCGACCCGGCTTCGTGCGGAAGCGAACGATGTTGAAAGCGGTCATGCCAAAACCTCCCCCGACAATGCCCACTTGGTAAGAATGCTAACTCTTGATCGCGTTGGTCAATTGCTGAAGTTCGGAATCGTTCAATTCGCCGACGATGATTTTTCCGTTGATGACGAAAGTCGGCGTGCCGTCAAAATGCAGTTTGTCTGCCAGCCCATTCGATTGCTTGATGGAATCCAGCACGGCGGGATCGGCCATATCCTTTTCCAATTTCGCGACGTCCAGCCCCACCGTTTTGGCGATGTCGAGGATGCGGTCCTTGGGAAGCTCGCCCGTGGTTGCCATCAGCGCAAAATGGAACGGCACATATTTCTCGCCCTGGCGGCGCGCGGCCACCGCGGCCTGTGCGGCCCACAGCGAATCCGGCGTCAGGATGGGCCGCTCGATGAAAGCCACGCGCACATTGGGATTGCCGTCAATGAGGTGCTTCATGGCGGCCATCGATGCTTTGCAATGCGGGCAGCGGTAATCGAAAAATTCCGCCACCGTGACTTTGGCGGTTTCCGGCCCGGCCACATAGGCGACGCTGGGATCGACCAGCGCCTTGGGGCCAAGCGCGAACAGCGCATCCTGGCGGGCCTTGTCGGCGGCGGCGGCTTGCTGCACGTCGAGCTTCTGTGAGACCTCCACCATGATTTCGGGATGCGCGACCAGATAATCATGCACGATGGTTTCGATCTGCGCCTTGTTGGCCGGACCGCCAACGGCGACCTGTCCCGTCGCCATGGCGGTGACGAAAGCGCCGAGCGAAAACAGCGCGACGCCCCCGGCGGCCATTTTCAAAATCGTCTTGACGTCCATTTATCGGCCTCTTTCGGCTTTCTGCTGGGTTTGTGAAATCGCGAGAATATCGGTGGCGCGCTGCCAATCGGTCGATCCCGGCGGCAATTGCCGTTGCGCGCGAACGGCAAATTGCATGGCCGGCTGATAGGCATCCACGACGAAATAGCGCTCCGCCGTGGCAAGTTCGGCTTTCCCGGTCTGGCCCAGCCGGCCATAGGCCTGCGCCAGCTCGTACCAGCCGAGCGCATCGTCGACTTCCTGAGACAGCGCCGTTTGCAGTTCCTGCGCCGCCTCGGCGGTGTATTTGGGATTCTCCGTTCCGAGCATGGCGGCGGCGAGCGCAATGCGGATCAGCGGCGCGTCGGGAAGGATTTCCACCGCGTGTCTGTATGGCTCGATGCCTTCATCGACTTTGCCCATTTCGACTTTGATTTGCCCGTACATCTCCAGGAAATACGGATTGTTGGGCTCGTCCTTCAACAGGCCTTCGATTTCGCCCAAAGCCTTGCCCATATCGGGCTCTTTGAAATAGGCCATGGCGCGGGCATAACGCGCGGGCTTGCTGCTGTTCGTTTCCGGATATTGGCGCAACGTCACTTCGGGCCGCTGGATATAGCCGCGCAATTTGGCGCGCATCATGTCGAAGGCATATTGCGCTTCCGGGCTGTCCTTCACATCGCGATAGGCCGACAGGTTGACCAGGCCTTCCAAGGCGGCGATGCGGTCGCCC
>DATARE010000459.1:0-1844 GCA_036264295.1 Micropepsaceae bacterium
GATGGCACCCGTTTTCAATTCGACGATGGGTTCGAATACGAGATCGAAGCTTCCCTCGGCGACAGTGGTGCAGAAGAGCTGCGCGCGCGCCACGGTTTCGTCCATCATGGTTTCGAAAATCTGTGCCAGGTCGGCTCCCGGCAGGGCCTTGTGTTTGCCTTGGGCAAAGCGCTCGATCACGTGGCGCAGCGCAAGGATGTTTTGCTCGGGCGTCAGATTGCGGCCTTTGAGCGATAACAGAACCTCTTCCATCTCGAAATTGTCGATGCCGCGTTCGCGTGCGGGATCTTGGATGCGGCCCGCGAGCTCTCCCGCGGTATTGAGGTTTTCCGTGACGACGCCAAAACCCGTCGGCGACACGCGCGCCGCAACCCCGCCGTCCATGGTTTTCAAATTCGTGCCGATGGCCGCCATCAAATTCGCGGCGGCTTCGGGCGAAAGGCCGGCGCAGATTTCATTCAGATTGGCGACGTTTACCAACGCCATGGCGCTTTCGCCACCAATCTTGCCACCGGCGGCAGAGAGGAAGGCGCCACGATCCACCAGGCCGGTCTCTGCGTCGATGCCGGCAATCGAGGCGCGGTTGCCGCGCTTGGCCAAGGCGCAGGAGATGCGGTTGTTTTGCGGCAAGTAGCACAAGGAAAGCGTGGCTTTGTCGCCGGATGCCAAGGTTATGGTCAGCGGGCCGACGCGCTCTCCCGCCGAGAGTCCACGCACGATGATCGTAAAGCGCGCTCTTTCGTTTTCCCGGAACAGCTCGGCCGCAGGTTTGCCCGTCAATTCGGAACTGTCGGAGAAACCCGTGATCGCGCCTGTGGCGAAGAGCACCTTGCCCGCGCGGTCCACCTCGAAGAGGAGATCGGCACCGGCAAACGCGAAAGCCAATAGGCGGGCCGGTTCAATCATCCTTGCCGTCCTTGATCACGGCAAAATCGCATGGAAACTCTTAGCGGGAGGTGAATTTCGGCCCGCCCCGGACCGTTCTGAGAGGCTTTCCGGGGTAGGGCCGGCCCCTATGGCCTGACCAGCCAGCGCACCACGCTGAAATGGGCGGCGGCCAATTGCTTGGGCAGCTCCAGATGGCCGTAATGGGTCATCGGCGGGTCCCAATTGATGAGCCGAATTTGCGCATCCGGATTCTTCCCACGGTACTCGTTGGCGACAAAGACCTCGATGCTCTTCATGGGTTCTTCAGGGTTCCAGTGATTGCGATCGAAATGGGCGGTGGTCCAAACCATGCGCTGAAAGCCGTCCATACGCGTGAAATTGGTGACGTACAGGTCCTTTTCGACGTCTTCGACGGGAATACCCCATGGATTGCCGGTCCGTTTTAGGACGGATTCGATCTCGGTCTCGACCCAGGCCTTCTCGCCCAGTTCCGCGCCATGCTCGAGGTTCTGGAGCTGCTGCTTGAAATTGGGCCGCCTGCGCCCCTCCGCGGCGAGCCAGCGTTCGGCGATCTGCAGATGCGACATGCCTGGCTCATAGAGCGGATTGAGAAAGCCGCTATAGCCGCGCGAATAGCTCGGTGGATCGCGCCGCTCCAAAACGGTGAGCGAAACCTTTCCGCCCGGCCCGGACGCGCCACCGCGAGACGGCACATCCTTGCCCCGCACGGTGCGCAACAGTTCGAGACGGGCCGGCCCGCCGCTGCCCCAGCCGAGATAGCGACCCTTGAGTCTCGCGCCCAGGTCCCGATCTTCATAAGCAAGCATCGAAAGCTCGCCGGACGTCGAATGCCCGACGAGCAGGATGTCTCCGGTCGTGTTCTTGCTGACCAATGCCTTCAGCCCCTGCATGATAAGGCTGTTGGTGTAAATGGCGTTATCATGCAGGGGCTGAAG
>DATARE010000478.1:0-3553 GCA_036264295.1 Micropepsaceae bacterium
CCGGCCTTTCGGAACAAAACTGCGCATCAATGGGGACGCAGCGGAAATCGATCTGAAGGGCAAATAGATGTTCAAATAGGCCGTGCGGCCGCCAGTGCGGGCGCAGCGCCATCCCGATCGGCGAGCGGTTGGTCCGGGCGCAAACAGAACGCCAGCGCCGCGCCCAGCAGCAACAACAGGATCGACGCGACGAAGGGAACAGTCCAGGTCCCCGTAAAATCGACCATGAATCCGAAAAAGACCGGCGAGACGATTCCGGCAGAGGCGGAACCGAAATTCATCATCCCGCTCGCCGAACCCGCATAGCGTGGCGCAATGTCCATCGGAACCGCCCAAATCGGCGCCACGATCAATTCGGCGAAAAAGAATGCGAGTGAAAGGCAGGCCGCCGAGACCAAGAGGTCGTGAACCAGGATCACCGGAACCAGGAAAATACCGGCGCCGAGGAATCCGCAGATGATGACGCTGCGCCGCGCCAAGACCCGGTTCCCCGTGCGGCGCAGTATCATGTCGCTTGCTATGCCGCCGGTCGTGTCGCCAACCACACCCCCGAAGAAGACGCCGGACGCATAGAGTGCGGAACTCGCGAGCGCGAGATGATAATTCTGCACGAAGAAGGACGGTATCCAGCTGAGGAACAGCCACAACGTCCAGCCATAGCAGAAATTGACCGCGGTGGCGGGCCAGATGCGTCGCGCGAGTGCCAGCCAGGGAAGCGCATGCTGGTCCTCACCGCGTTCGCGCCGTGGCAATCTTGAGAGATCGGCGGCGGTAATCGATGGGTGCTCGCCAGGGGAATCGCGGAAATACCAGAACCAGATGGTCATCCAGATCAAACTGGCGCCGGCCAGAATGAAAAACGAGGCCCGCCAGGATGCCAAGCCGATCAGGATTGCAACGATTCCCGGCGTCACGAAATTCCCCAGGCGCGCGAAACTGTGGGTGATGCCTTGGGCGAACCCCCACCGCGCGACCGGGGTCCAGCTCGATATGGCATGGGTGGCCGTCGGAAGCGCCGCGCCCTCACCGAAGCCCAAGGCCACGCGCGCGCAGAACAGCGAGAACAAGCCGCCCACGGCGCCCGTAAGTGCGGTTGCCAGGCATACGATGAGAATGGAAACGCAAAGCGTGCGCCGCGCCCCGAAGCGATAGCCGAACCAGCCGCCGATCAATTGAAACGCCGCATAGGGATAGGCGAATGCCGAGAAGGCCAAACCGAGTTCGGTGTTGCTGAGTTTCAGATCCGACTGGATCAGCGGTGCGGCCGTGGAAATGTTCACCCGGTCGACATAAAGGATGAGGTACATCGCGCAGAGCAACAACAGCACCGTATCGGGAGCGGTGAGTCTTGGCGTGCGCATGTCGCTTTCTCATCCCTTCTCGCGCTGTTCCGTTATTTCGCGCGGAATACTTTACGCCACTCCATTGCTTGCAGCGATACTGACAGGGGCGAACCGCTCAAACGCGATTTCGTGTGCTTTGAGGATTTCGCAATTCACCGTCGGCACAAAATTCCGCGGCAATATGATTTCGCCTCCGGCGAATATCAGCGGTTCGGTGAAAAGACGCGTCTTCGGCTTCAGAAAGCCGTTGAATTCACCCGCGTTGCGAATCGTTTTGCGCGCAACGCAAGCCTCCATCCAGCAACAAATCTCGCTGGAAAGCCCGTCTCCCAGTACGGGTTCCATGCCGCATGCGCGTACGCGGTCCAGTGCCTCCTTTAAAAGGTCAAGGCCGCCGAACCGTTTCAGTTTGAGCTTGCAGAATGCGACCCCTTCCATCGTTCCGGCGCGTTCGATGTCATCGAGGCCACAAATCGGCTCGTCCAGCATTACGGAAACGGTTGAGACCTTCGCCACGGCGGCATTCCCATCCCAGTCCTCTGCCCGGCACGGCTGTTCGAACAGCTCGATCCCCATTGGATCGAGGCGCGCTGCAAACCAGCACGCATCCGCTTCGCTATAGGCGCGGTTCGCATCGATGCGCATGGTGGCGCGGCCGGCTATTGCCTTTTGAATCGCGGCAACGCGTGCGAGGTCGGCCTCGGCATCCTTGCCGACTTTGATTTTGAAGGTGCGAAAGCCTTCCGCCAGCCGCCGCTCGACTTCCTCCTCGATGCCGCTGGGATCGCTGCTGCTGAAGGGCGTGAGCAGCGGCATGCGCGATTCTTGCTCGATCTTCAGCAGCGCATGTCCTTCCAGCATCTCGATCGTGGTCAGCAATGCTGTCGCGGCGACTTTGCTGGACGACATCGCTGCCGTGACCAGAGCCTTTGCCTCGCGCGTGTCCTTTCCAATGATCTTTTCGGCATATTCGCGGCAGAATCGCCAGCCGCCTTCGCGCGTCTCGCTGCTGGATCCGGGAGAAATATGCCCTTCGCCCCAGCCGATCTGCCCATCGGCGGAACGCAA
Source organism: Micropepsaceae bacterium (assembly GCA_036264295.1). Lineage (GTDB taxonomy): Bacteria > Pseudomonadota > Alphaproteobacteria > Micropepsales > Micropepsaceae > CAIYRG01. The sequence goes on from DATARE010000478.1 coordinate 2,412, forward strand.
TTCCACGATGATCGGCTCGAATTCCGTAAACGTGCGATAGGAAAGCTGATAGGGCCGCGTGAGCGGAAGACGTATGACCCGCAGGACGATTTCGCGCAGGATCATGCAATCCGTTCCACACCTTTGATCTGTGTACGGTGCATGATCCGCCGCGCGGTGGCGTCGAACGGATCGCGCCTGTGCAGCACGGCGAGATTGTTCCACATCAAGACATCGCCCACACGCCAGTTGTGGCACATGGTAAAGCGCGGCTGCGTCGCATGCGCCCAGAGCCGGTCCAGCAGGGCCTCGCTCTCGGCAAGTTCGAACCCGACGATATAAGCGTTGTGGCGGCGGCCGAGATACAGCGCCCGGCGCGCGGTCTTGGCATCTGTGCGCACCAGCGGATGTTTGACACCGACGGTCTCGCGGGGATCGCCCACTTCCGCATATCCCTTTCGCAGGATGCCGGCACTGTTGCGCGATGCGTCGTGCACGGACATCTTGCCTTCGATCACGGTCTTGAGATCGGCGGGCAACGCCTCATACGCGGCATACATGTCGGCGAAATAGGTGTTTCCACCACCGTTCGATGGAATTTCGAGCGCGTGCAGAATGGCGGCCTTGGGAGGGACATCGATATAGGTCATGTCCGCATGCCAAGCCGCCTCTCCCGCTCCCAAGCCGCCAATCGGGCGGCCATTCTCGACGACATTGGATATGACGTTGATCTCGGGGAATTGCTTGTTGAACGGCTCGCCATAGGGATTGGGGCCGGGCGGGTCCAATTCGCCAAAATTCTTGCTGAAGGCGAGCAGCTCGGGGTCGGAGAGATGCTGATCCCGCGCTACGACGACGAGATGGCGATCCAATGCTTCCTGTATGGCCGCGCGGTCTTCAGGCGTGAGCGGTTTCGACAGATCGAGCCCGTGGATCTCGGACCCGAGCGTTTCCAGATTTCTGATCGATACCCCCACGCGAATGCTCCCGTTGCGGCCGGGCACAAGCCTAGCCCAGCTTCGCGCGGCAAAGAAGCCGCCCGGAACGTCTGAATGCTGGTGTTATTCGGCCGCGTTCGATGTCAGCCCGCGCGCCTCTTTGCGAACCGGAAGCCGCCAATTGGGCCGAATGAAATGACAGGTGTACCCGTTGGGAATCCGCTC
>DATARE010000482.1:0-3852 GCA_036264295.1 Micropepsaceae bacterium
CGTTTTTTCTTGGGCGTGGCCGAGGCGGGGTTTTTCCCCGGCATGATCTTCTATCTCACCCTGTGGTTCCCGCAGGCCTATCGTGGGCGCTTTACAGCGCGCTTCTGTGGCGGCATCCCGATTGCAGGCATCATTGGGGGACCGCTCTCGGGACTTATTCTCGGAATGGACGGCATCCTCAATCTCCACGGCTGGCAATGGCTGTTCCTGATGGAAGGCTTGCCGGCCTGTTTGCTGGGGTTTGCGGCGTTAAAGTTTCTGCCCGATGGCCCGGCTTCTGCTCTATGGCTCACCAGCGCGGAGAAAAACATCATTGCCTCTCGCCTCGCTACGGAAACACTCGTGGAGGAGCGAGACCTTTGGGGGGCGTTGCGAGACCCGCGCGTCTTGGCACTCGGCCTCGTCCTTTTCGGCGCTACGTGTGCGCTGTACGGCATCACGCTGTGGCTGCCGCAGATCATTCGGGCGATGGGTTTCTCCAACACCGCCACCGGATTCGTGGTGACACTGCCTTATGTGGCCGGCATGATCGCGATGATCGTGTGGGGGCGTTCGAGCGACGCGAAGGGCGAACGCATCTGGCATGTCGCGCTGCCCGCGCTTTTAGCGGCCTTGGGCTTCATTGGCGCAAGTCTCGCGCAAAGCGACATGCTTGTGCTCTTGGCACTGATACTTGCGATGGTCGGTGTCTTGGCCGCCTTTGGCCCCGTCTTTGCCCTGCCGTCTTCATTTTTGCGTGGCACCGCGGCGGCGGGCGGTATCGCACTCGTCAACGCGATCGGTGTTCTCGGCGGCTTCCTCGGACCGTACATTATCGGCGTGCTCAAGGAACAGACCGGCGGTTACGCATCCGCCATGGCCTTGCTCGCCATGGTGCTGGTGCTGTCCGCGGTCACCGTGTTGGCGCTCGGGCGCGCGATGGCACCGCGTGCGCTCGCGGTCAAACCGGCAATTTGAGGTTGCCCATCAGAAATCCGGCGGATTGGGCACAATCGCCATCAAGAGAAACCAGACCGCCCAGATCGTGCCGATTTCCAGGGCGCGATTTATCAAATCGAGGTGCAAGATATTGTTATCGGGTAAGACAATTCCGGCACCGATGACGAGAAGCGTGGTGAATGCCGCCCACCCCAGCGCGTAGCCTGGTCTGGGATTGCGCAGGCATAAGACAAGAACAATCGAATACCCGATCCCATCGCCAATTCCCGGACCCAAGTAAATATCAAGCGAGAAAAGAGCCAATGCGATGGCGAGTTGAATGGTGAACAGCGTCGCATAAGCAGGCTTGGCTGGACGCTTGATCATCTTGTCCATGTGGCCAGCTTCCACCCCTCTGCCCAATTCGATTTCGCGTGCCGTTTTATCCATGCCATCATGGCCGAGTTTGTTCATGGTGCCATAGCAGACAGCCCATATGGGCGTCCGATACTCGTCCGCGCAAATGTCCCCGGCGGCCGTCCAAAACATGACGCCGATATCATCGCGCGTCCAGTTCGATGCTTCAAACTCGGCATATTATGGCAAGGCTTTCGGATCCTTGCGATGCAAGAGGAAAAACCCATTCGCGGCTTTCGAGGTGCCATCCTAATTCCGGTCTGGGCTCTCGCATTCGCCGGGTTGGCCGATGCGTGCCTGGCACTCGAAAAAAGCTCTGGCCCTCGCGCCGGAACGGGAGGCATCACGGCGCCCGTCACCCCCAACATTGGGGCCGGCCCTCGGGGCCAAGTGGGGAACAAGGGCGGAGCGAACGTCGCTCCGGGTGAGCGGGTGCGTACCAACGACTGCACCGCGGCCGCGGCCGCCGGTGGCAATGTGACGGACTGCACGCCGGCCAAAGCGGCCAAAGGAATCAATGCGCCCGACGGCAGCGGGGCCGCGCCCGCACCGGTTCGTAAGGCATCGCCATGTATTGGTTATCCCGACCGGCAGTGCCTCTGAGGCCGGTCCCTAGGTCCTGACGCACAATACTCTTCTTAGAAATCGGGTTTGGCCGCTGTCGGGACCTCGGACTCCTTGTTGTAATAATATTCATGCGTGTTTTCGGCGCAGACGACTTCTTGCCATGGGTCGCGAGCGGGCCGATAGGTGATCGTCGCGGTCCAGGGCATCGTAAACACGCCTTCATCCTCGACCGTGAAGGTAACCTGCAGGAATTTGCCCCTGTAATTGGGGTCGAGGTCACCCGGGACGCGCTGATTCTCCTTGGCATCGCGACGCAGCCCATCTTGGGCGGCTTCGTAGTCGACCAGCCGGTAGCGTTCCACCACATGCAGAGCCTTTGTGTAGGGCGTGCCGTACAAATCGAGCATGGCGAAGGGCGAGTCGGTTCTTGTGCCCACCGTATCGATCACCAGCGTGTCGCCTTCGTAATGGCCCACGGAATCGCCATACCATGATGGCGTCAGTTTTGCGGGATGGGACTGGTTCATGCGCACATGGCGGATGTCCGGGCCCTCATCGTAGAGAATCGTGACCTCTTGGGGCCGCTGAATCATCATCATGCCGAAATTCTTGAAAATGAACGGCACGGGTTCGGGCCAGCATTGATTGGCCGGGCTCGGATACGTCACGCCGGCTAAGGAGAGCTCGCCCTTCTTCTTCACGATCTCGGCGGCATTGGGCTTCAGAATGGGATTGGTGTAATCGCCGACCAGCTCATTGTAGTTGCTCACGCCGTTGCGCCGCGACCGGTTCGTCAGAGAGGTCGGACCCGACGCCAAGGGCTCGAGGCCCGGAAGCGACTGGTGGCGCCAGAAGCGAGTGAAGTCGGGGACCGACGAGCCGTCCGGCCCGGCAGCTTGGGTCTGTGTTTGCCCAACGGCAGGCGCCGCCGCCGCCAATATCGCCAATAGAAGGAATTCCCGCCGCTTCATGCCGGTCAGCTCCACTCAGTGGTTCGCGCGCGGCCTCATCTTGCGTGAGGCACGATTGGCATTTTACCTCCAAAAACGGGAACAGTGCACGATGAAACCGAGATGCAAGCGCCTATCCGCCCACATGCGCCTTGGTTGCGATGACGGCCGCATCGGAGCGGCTCCGCGCGCCCATTTTCCGAAAGATGCTGCGCAAATGCAGCTTGATCGTCACTTCGGCCAGCCCGAGCTCACGGCCGACCTCTTTGTTGGAGAGCCCCCGCGTTACCCCTTTGAGAACGTCAAGCTCGCGCGCTGTCAGAATCGCCAGCCAATCCGGCCGGTCCGTCACATCGTCCTTGATGGCGTCCTTCTCCGGTTCGCCCGCGGCAAGCATGATGTCGGCAGGGACGCTCGATCCGCCTGCGAGAAGCAGCTCGATGGCATGCGCGAAGTGCTTTCCGCTTGCCGTCTTGGGAATGAAGCCGCGCGCTCCGGCCTGGATCGTTGCGCGCACATCGCCCGCATCCGCGGTCCCCGATATGACGGCAATCGGAACATTCGGATGAGACCGTGTCAGCTGCGAAAGGGCAGCAAGCGACATGCCCGGCATGCTGAAATCAATCAGGAAAAGATCGAACGGCGCCTCCGGACCTGAAGCCAACGCAGACGCTTCTTCCAGCGATGAGACTTCGAAGACCGAGACCTCATCGAACAGACGTTCGATCTGCACCCGGACGGCTTCGCGATAGAGCGGATGATCGTCGGCAACGAGGATTTTCATCCCTTGCCCTTGGCCCCAATCCCATCGCGACAATAGCCCCTTTAATGATCGCAGTCAGCCGCTTTGACGGTCAGGCGGTAGGTTCGAAGTTCGAACCCACCCGTGCCTTTTGGGCGTCCATAAGCTTTCTTATGCTGGGTGCGACCCGCGTTGCATCGAGGGGCTTTAGCAGAAATGCATCGGCGCCAGCCGCCAGCGAGATGGCCTCATTTGCGC
>DATARE010000513.1:0-3339 GCA_036264295.1 Micropepsaceae bacterium
CCGCGCGGCGACAGCCAGCCCTGGATCTTCTGCCCCGATGCCTTCTCCAGCAGTTTGGTGCAGCGCTCGATGTTCTTGCGCTCATCCTCGTCGGACAACAGCGCCGGCACCACGTCCATCGCGTAGGAATGCGACAGCACCTCGTGGCCCGCATCGGCCACAGCCTTCACCGCGTGCGGCGAGCGCTCGGCAAGAATGGCACTCGTCATCACGCTGGCCTTGGCGTCATGCGCGGCGAGCACATCCAGAAGCCGGTGAATCCCGCGCTTAACGCCGTAGGAAGCCCAGGAAATCGCCATCGTATCGAGCGCACCCGCAGGCAGCGGATTGCCCATCGGGCTGATGCCAGGCGCCTTGCCGTCCGACCAAGCCTCAAGGCAGACGTTGAAAATCACCGCGATGGGTTTGCCGCCCGGCCATTGCCACGTCATGGGAAGTTTTTCCGCTCCTATCGACGCTGTTGATATAGACTCTTTGGCAGGGCTTTCGGCAAGCTCCAACCGTTTCCCGGCGACTCGGTTCATGGCGCGCGCTCTCAAGACATTTCAGGCCCATCTCGGTTTCTACGACACGGTGGTGGCCGTGCCGTCCCAGGCCGCCGCGCTGAAGGCCTGGGGCTCACGGCAGAATCTCTTTCGCGACGGGCTCGCCAAGCCCGCGGACGATCCGGCAGCCATTGCGGCCGCGACCGCCAAGCCGGGCGTGGTGCTGCGCCGTCCTGCCGGCTCGAAAGCGCCGTTCAGCGAAAATCCCGGCCTGCCGCAAGTCCCAAATGCGCCAAAGAAGTCCAGGCCCATTGCCGCGGCGAAACCACCCGCGAGACCGCCGCAACTTCGGATCGTCTCCGAAAAGCCCAAGCCCGAGAAGCAACCGCTACCGCCAAAGCCGCCGAAACCGCCGGACCGTTCAAAGCTGGATGCCGCCGAACGGCGGGTCCTCAAGGTCAAAGAAGAAGAACAGCGCGCCTTGGCCGCATTGGAAAAGCGCAAGGCTGCCCTCGACGAAGAAGAACACCGGCTGCGCAGCGAATTCCGCCGCCGCCGTGACGAAGCGGATACGGCGCTCGCGGCGGCCCGCAAGGCCTATGCCAGCGCACTCAATCGTCGCTGACGCGCTCGATTTCGGAATTCAACTCGGCGCCGAACAAGATCACCATGATGCCGAGCCATATCCACATCATGAAACCCATCAGCGCGCCCAGCGAACCATAGGTCCGATCGTAGTGGCCGAAATTTCGCAGATACCACGAGAACGCAAGGGACCCCACCAGCCAAACGCCGCTCGCAAAAATCGCGCCCAGGAGCACGCGCCGCTTGGCGCCTGGCTTGCAATTGGGTCCGTATCGGAACAACACCGCGACCAGCGCGGCGCTGCCGGCGAACAGCAGGGGCCAACGGAACAGCGCTAGAAAATCGAATTTGCCCAAGCCCAGGAACATCTCGGCAATCGGTATCACGATCACCAAACCAAACGCGGCTATGGCTGCGAAAATCGCGCCGATCGTGATCGCGAGTGACAAAAGATGCACCCCGATGAAGCTGCGCGTCTCCTTCTGCTCATAGGCGACATTCAGTCCCGCGATCAGCGAGCTGACGCCGGCATTGGCGCTCCAAATCGAAACGAGCAGACCAAGAATGAACGTGCCGCTCAACTTGGTGGATTGGGTCGTGGTTACCCGAATCATCTCGTCACCCACCAAGGTCAGCACGCTGGCGGGCAGGAAGCCGCGCAGATAAGAGAGATGCTCGCGCGCCGTGCTGATGTCTTCGAACAGGCCGTAAAGCGAGGCAAAGGCCGCAACGGCAGGAAAAAAGGCCAGCAGGACATAAAACGTCGCTCCCGCCGCGACCGTGGGAATGTCGTCCGCCAGGAACTCCTTGGCGGCATGCATAAACATCCTTCCCCACGGGGCTTCTGCCCAATGGCGAAACGTGTGGGAAACGGGTGCCTCGATGCTCACAGACCTGTCTGAACCGAATGCAGGGTGATAACGCGGGCACGGCCATTCGGTTTGCGTTTGGGAAAAGCCGTTTCCCCCGGCCGGAAAGCGCGATATGAGCGACGGCCAGAGCGACGGCCAGAGTGACGGAGAGCAAGATATGGATTTGAACCTCAAAGGGCGCCACGCGCTTGTGACCGGTTCGACCGGCGGTATCGGCTATGCGGCGGCACGTGAATTGGCACGCATGGGGGCGGCCGTGGCCATCAACGGCCGCACGCGCGCCCGCGTCGATGAGGCGATCGGGCGTCTTAAAACCGAAGCGGCGGGCGCGGAATTCATTGCCGCGCCCGGAGATTTGGCAACGGCGGAAGGGGCCGCGTCGGTCATCGCCGCCCTGCCCGATGCCGATATCCTGGTCAACAATGCCGGCATTTTCGAACCCAAGCCGTTTTTCGAAATTCCCGATTCCGATTGGCTGAAGTTCTTCGAGGTGAACGTCCTTTCCGGTATCCGGCTCGCCCGCCATTACGCCCCTCTCATGGTCAAGCGCGGCTGGGGCCGAGTGGTGTTCATCTCATCGGAATCGGGCGTCCATATCCCTGCCGAAATGGTCCATTACGGCATGACCAAAACCGCCCAGCTTGCGGTGGCGCGCGGCTTGGCCGAGACCGTTACGGGCACCGGCGTCACGGTGAATTCGGTCCTGCCGGGACCTACCCTGTCGGAAGGCGTGGCTACCTTTATGCGCCAGATGGCCAAGGGCGTCGCCAATCCGGACCTCGACCAGATGGGGCGCGATTTCGTTCATGCGCATCGTTCAAGCTCCCTGCTCGGCCGTCTCGCCAGCATCGAAGAAGTCGCCAACATGATCGCCTATGTCTGCAGCCCGGCGGCGAGCGCCACCACGGGTGCTGCCCTTCGGGTGGATGGCGGCGTAGTGCGGTCAATCGTCTGAGCCTGCCCGCCCGCGGTTGACTCTCCTCTCCGATGTCTTATGAACCTTTCCACACGGGAGAGTTGGAGAATCGGGGGTTTCATGGCGGCGCCGCAATTGTTGGTGCATGACAAAAAGGACACGGTCGGCGTGGTCGTGGTCGAAGGCCTCAAGGCCGGGACCGACATGCTGTGCGTTGTCACGGCGGACAATTCCGAGTTTCGGCTGGTGGCGAAGATGGACGTCCCCATCGGCCACAAGATCGCGCTCACCGACATCAAATCGGGCGATACGGTCTGGAAATACGGTCAGGACATCGGCAAGGCGGTCGCCAATATCGCCAAGGGCGAGCACGTCCACGTCCACAATCTCAAGACGAAACGGTGGTAAGCGTCATGGCGCAAGCAAATGGCAGTTTCCAAGGCTGGCGGCGTGAAAACGGCCGTGTCGGCGTCCGCAACCA